>CALWYF010000044.1 GCA_944385705.1 uncultured Oscillospiraceae bacterium
CCCAGGACATGCGCCCCATCTCCAGCTCGAATTCGGCAAACATGGTCTGGCGGTAAATGGTTCCCTTGAACTGGTCCAGGAAGTGGTTTATCAGATAGGCCCGGCGCTTGGGCTCGGTGGTCCGGTCAAGAAGCCGCCGCATAAGCAGTATCTCGTTGCAGGTGGAAGCCACCTCCGCCACAAAGATGACATAGTCGCTGGTGCTCACCGGCTGGTTCTTGCAGCTGTAGTAGCTGTGGAGAGCATGGCCCATCTCATGGGCGATGGTAAACATGGACTCCAGATTGTCCTTGTGATTGAGCAGCACATAGGGGTGGGGCCGGGAGATGCCGGAGGAATAGGCGCCGCTGCGCTTGCCCTGATTCTCGTACACATCTATCCAGCGCTCATTGAAGCCCTTTTTCAAAAGCTCCACATAGTCCTCCCCCAGCACACTGAGGGCGGAGAGCACCGTCTCCTTTGCCTGCTCATAGTTTATCTCCTCCGCTGCATCGGATACAATGGGCGTATAGACATCGTACATATGCAGCTCATCCACGCCGAGAGCCCGCTTTCTCAGACGCACATAGCGGTACATGGCCTCCATATTGTCATGGACGGCGGAGATGAGGTTCATGTACACCTCCTCCGGCACCTCGGTGGCATCCAGGGCGGCGGAGAGGGTGGACGGATATTTCCTGGCCCGGGCAAAGAAGTTCAGCTGTTTGAACTGGGCATCCAGGATAGAGGCCACGGTGTTTTTGAATTCTCCGTAGCGATTGAAGCAATTTTCAAAAGCGCTCTTTCTCAGAGTCCTGTCACTGCTCTCCATAAGGGGCACCAGGGTGCCGGAGCTGAGGGGGTGTTTCTCTCCCTTGGAGTCCACCGTATCCTCAAAACGCAGATCGGCATTTCTCAGGGCTCCGCCTATGCTGTCCGGACTGTCGGCCATCTCACCGGCAGCGGAGAGCAGCTTCTCCTCCGACGGAGAGAGGATGTGCTCCGCCCGGCGGCGTATCCTGTAGAGGCTCCGCCGGTACTCCTCCAGCTCCGGGCAGGCGGCATAAAAGCCCTTCAGAGTCTCCTCCGGTATGGCCATTATCTCCGGCCTTGCAAAAGCCGTGGCCTCCGAGGCCTCCACGCAGCGGCGCATGGCCTTGCCCCGCATGTCCTGGTAAAAGCCGTTGCCCAGGTCCTGGTCGGCCTTGCAGCTGGCATAGCCGATGAGCTTTTCCAGCCTCAGGGAAAGCTCATCGTCCAGGCGCATAAAGCTCAGCAGAGTCCCGGCGCTCTCCCCCAGCCTGCCCCGGTATTTTTCCAGCTCCGCCGGTGCGGACTCCAGGGCCGCAAACTCCTCCGACCACTTTTCATCGCTTTCGTATATATCATTCAGATTCCAGGTGTACTCCTGGGGTATCTCTTCTCTTGCAGGTATTTTTCCCTTTGTCATACTGTTCCTCCGTAAATATATGCAGGCGCATTGCCGCCCTTTTTTCAACTATTATAACATATGCCTGCCCCGACTGCAAATACCGGCGCCCTTGCGAATATAGATATATAAAACCGTATAAGGAGCAGCCTATGGAAATCTATATCGTCCGACCGGGAGACAGTCTCCCCTCCATCGCCCGCAGCCATGGCTTAAAAGCAGAAAATATAAGGCGGCTTAACCAGCTCTCCGACCCCCGCAGGCTCACGCCGGGTCTGAGCCTGGTGCTGGATACACAGCCGGAGAGGGCCCCGAAAAGTATGGAGCTCTGCGCCGCTCTGAGCCCCAGGGCAGAGAAGTCCCTGCTGGAAGAACTGCTGCCCGGCCTCAGCTGGCTCTGTATTCAAGCCTGTTCCCTCGGCTCTCAGGGAAAGCCCATCCTGCCTGAGGCAGAAAACCTGCTGCGCCTTGCGGCGGAAAACTCCGTTCTGCCCCTGCTAAGCCTTACTAATATGGCCCAGGGCGGTTACTCCGCCCTGCTGGCCCACCAGCTGCTGAGGGACGCAGAGGCCTGCAGGTCTCTGGCAGAGCAGCTGCCGGAGCTGCTGGAGGCCGGGGGCTATAGAGGCGCTGAGCTGAATTTTCAGTACCTTTTTGCCTTCGACCGGGACAATTACAGTCGATTTGCCGGAATGCTTGCCCGTACTCTCCACGCCGCCGGGCACTATCTCTTCGTATCCCTGGCCCCCAAGACCTCCGCCACGGAGGAGTCCCCCCTCTGCGCCGGGCAGGACTACCGGGCTCTGGGCCTTTTGGCAGACCGGGTTATACTTCTCTGTCATGACTGGGGAGGGCGCTTCACCGCACCCCAGGCCATCTCCCCGGCAGACCGCACGGCGGAGGTCATACGCTATGCCGCCGGCCTGATATCACCCGGGAAGACACTGCTGAGCCTGTCCAGCTGCGGCTGCAGCTGGAACCTGCCCTGGCGTCAGGGCGACGAGGGCAGACTGCTTCCCTCCTCCCTGGCTGCCGACATGGCCGTGGCCGCCGGGGCAGAGATAAAGTTTGACCGCTCCGCCCAGGCTCCCTTTTTTACCTGCGGCACGGAAGCCCAGCGTCGCATAGTCTGGTACGAGGATGCCCGCTCCCTTTCCGCCCGTCTCTCTCTTGCCGGGGAGGCAGGGCTGGCGGGGCTGAGCCTGCGGCCCAGAGACCGGCAGTACAGGCCGGGCCTTGGCCTGCTGCTGAGCCGCTGCGCCGGGGAAAAATTAATCTGAGGTCCCGGCCAGCTCCAGGCAGCAGTCTATTATCGTCTCCAGCTTTTGAAGCTGAAAAGGAGTAAGGCGGGAAAGCTTTGCCGCTATCCTGCCGCACTCCTGACCGCCGGTTTTACCGGTTAGGATATAGTCGGCGCTGATGTCCAGGGCGGCGCAGAGCTTTATCAGGTTCTCCGGCCTTATGGCCTTTCTCCCCTGCTCGGCGTAAGATATCATCTGGGTAGACACATCCATCCTGTCAGCCAGTTCCTCTTGGGTCATGCGCAGCTGCCGGCGCCGCATCATTATACGCTCGCCTATTTTTCTGAGTATCTCTTCATTGCCCCTGCTTTCTCCTCCCTGTACATTCATACTTCGTCTATGGAATAGATGATAACAACCATGGGCGAAATTTATAACAAACCATGGTTGACTTTATATATCCCATGGTTTATAATTTTCAAAAACATGGAATATGTATCAGTGGCAAAGAGGCGGAGCACGGACGATGTGGATGGAGCGTGAACTGGGGCTGAGGGTTTTCTCCCTCTATGCCCAGGCCAGGGTAGCCCGGCAGCTGGGCGGGGATATGCTGCCCCTTGCAAGGCGACGGGCCCGGGAAGCTCTGGAGCTGCTGGAGCAAATGGAGCACCCCGGCCCGGAGGAGGGGCTGATGTCCCGGGAATTGAGAGAAATTTTAAAATGACAAGGGCGGCCGCAGCAGCGGCCGCCCTGAATCTTTAACGCAGATCTTTCTGTTTAAGGGCCGTTTTCGGAGGGAGGTTTGGTCCAGCCCTCCTCCTCGCTCCGGCTATGCCGCAGCAGTATCTTCTGAAAGTTTATCATGTAGGCGCATAGGCAGAAGGCCACCAGCACTCCGCAGGTCATGACCCCTGCGTCTATTATGTGTGCAGGTATATCCGGGAAGGCCAGAGCACAGATCATAACCGCATATATGCACAGAGTGCAGAGCTTTCCGTACCACTTGGAACCGTATACATGGCCGGTGACACGCAGAACATATATGCCCATGGCCCCCAGGCTCAGCTCTCTCAGCAGGTGCAGACCCAGCAACAGCCACACGCTGGGGGTGCGCTCCAGGGCGCAAAGCATCATGGCCGCCTGGATGAGCTTGTCGGCAATGGGGTCCAGGGCCCGGCCCAGCTCCGTCTCCATGTGGCAGCGCCGGGCGATGGCGCCGTCCAGCACGTCGGAGGCCGCCGACAGCAGCAGCACGCCCATGGCTCCCGTTACGTTTCCCCGGCTGTACATCAGGGCAAACAAAGGCACCAGAAATATCCGGCCAATACTGATGATGTTAGGTATGCTCATGCCTGTCTCCATTCCTTCCAGGGGTCTCCCTGGCCTTACTGCGGCACTTTTCCCCTGTGGGCTTTGTTTCATTCTATGCAGATATTACCCAGTTTGTTCCTCCCTTATGCAGCTTGCTCTTGAATTTAAGGATGAAAATGGTATAATGACTAAGATACGACAAAAACAAAACGGATTTGGAGACACTTATGGACCTTCGACCCATACTCAGCGGCGGCATTGCTGCGCTGATGTTCCTTGCGGTCATTGCCCTTGTGGTGTATCGCAGGCACAATAAAATAAATATGTTTTGGGCTCTTCTGGCCATACTCCTCAGCGGCGGCACCATGCTCATGGCCGTGGTGGGCAGCAGCGTGGGCACCATCTACGCCAATCCTTCGGGAGATCCCCGCAGCAGCGTAACCGAATTTTTCGACGCTCTGGTCACCGGGGACTATGAAACGGCCTATTCTCTCATGGACGACTATTCCGACCTGGGCCTGGATGAGCAGCCGGAGAGCGAAGCAGGCAAGCTCATATATCAGGCCCTGAAGCAGAGCTATCACTATGAGCTGATAGGCGACTGTCAGGTGAATATGATTGAGGCTACCCAGCGTGTCTCCATGCGCTATTTGGATCTGGCGGCAGTTACCGCTGAGCTGGACGAGCTCACCGCAAAGGAGCTGAAGATCCTGGTCCAAACCAGAGATCCCGACCAGGTCTATGACGCTGAGGAAAACTATCTCCCCGAGATTACCCAGGAGGCCTACATGCTGGCCTTGGAACGGGCTTTGAAAGATGCCTCCAGCTGCTATACGACCCTGGAGTTCGACGTCCCGCTGAAATACTCCGGCGGTGAATGGCGTGTTCTCACCGCTCCGGAGCTGCTGACCGCTCTCAGCGGCGGCACCGGTGTCTGAAAGGAGGTGCCCCGCATATGGCAGACAGCTATGATCTTGAAGAACTGCTGAGGGAGTTTTCCTCCCATAGAGATGAGACCGAGACTGGGGGAAAGTCCTCCTCAACTCCAGCTGTCCAAGCGGAGCCTGCCCCCTCTCCCCCCGCCTTCCAGGCTCAGTCCCAGGAGGAGTTCTATCCTGAGGACGAATATCCTGAGTATGAGCAGGACCACGGCTATGAGGAGTTCCGGGAGGACTTTTCCGAAGACTATGACGATGAGCCGGAGCCGGAAAGGCAGGCTGAACCCAAGCCCAAATCACGTAAGGGAAAAAGCAAAAATATTCTCCACGACGTGCTTATGAGTTTTGCCGGACTTATCTTTCTGGGTGTGTCCCTGCTGGCTATTACATGGGTTGGGCTGAACGTCCATCCTGATGCAGGCACCGCCACCACCGCCTCCGGCAGCGGCAAGCTGAACCTTATGAGCGGCCTGGACGCCTATATGAATAATGCCGCCAGCGACGCTCTCAGCGACCTGACCTATATACGAAAGATATATACCATTGATGAAAACGCCACCGTGGCTCCGGTACCGAACCCCGACGGCTTCGGCTCTACCGACGACCCGGCGGTGATCCAGAAGCTTATAGACGATGCCTGGGAGCTTCTGGCAGGTCAGGACATGATCTGGAGCCCAGATGCCGACTTTGTCCCCGGAGAGCTGATGCGCTACTACTATGACGAGACTATCCTGGTCATACAGTGGAAGGAATATATCGACGGCCGCTGCTGCACCATGGCCGAGGTGAAACTGGCCCACGGTTCCCAGCTGCGCCGGAAGATATCCGATGATGCCTACGGCTCCTCCATACAGCTCTACGCCTCAGAAATGGCCAAGTCCGCCAACTCCGTCATTGCCATCAACGGCGACTTTTACACCTTCCGCAGTCTGGGCATAACCGTGTATCAGCGCCAGCTCTACCGCAGTGAGCTGGATTCCGTGGATACTTGCTTCTTTGATTCCAAGGGCAATATGATATTCAGCAAGGCGGGCCAGTTTGCAGATGAGGCCTCCGTAAAGCAGTTCATCGAAGATAACGACATTCTCTTCTCCGTGGCCTTCGGCCCGGTGCTGGTGGATAACGGGGAGCTCATCCCCTGCGACAGTTATCCCATAGGCGAGATAAATACCCAGTATTCCCGCTCCTGTATCGCCCAAAAGGGTGAGCTTCATTACCTGCTCATGACCATCAATCACACTCCCGACGCCCGCCCAAGAGCTACCATCAACGAGTTGGGCAGCTATATACACAGCAAGGGCGTGGACAAGGCCTACACTCTGGATGGCGGCCAGACCTCTGAGATAGTCATGATGGGCGGCCCGGTGAACTATGTGGACTTCGGCAACGAGCGCCTGGTCAGCGACATCATCTATTTTGCCACCGCCCTTCCAGGCGGCAGCCAGGAGGTGAGCCAATGACTTCTTCCATAGCCATCTACAGCGGGCCCATTGTGGTCTACTGGAGCTCACTGATAATCGCCATGGGTCTGGCGGCAGCTCTGTGCCTGAGCCTGGCCCTGTACCGGGGAAGCGGCGGCCGGGCTGCGGCTGTGCTTCTGCTGCTGCCTCTCGCCCTGCTGTTTTCAGTGCCCCTGTGCCGCTTTATCCACTGGTACTGCCACGCCGAGCAGTACACCAGTCTTTTCAGTGCCCTGACGGACTACTCCACCGGCAGTTACTGCCTGCCGGGCGCCTTGCTGGGCACCTGGTTTGCCGCCTTCCTGGTGCGTAAGCTGAACTTTGCCTCCAGCACCGGAGCCCTGCTGGATGCGGCAGCTCCTGGTATGGCACTGGCTGTGGCCTTTATCCGCCTCAGCGCCCTATTCAACAGCTCCTGCCGCAGCAAGATCACCTTCACGTCACCCCTGCTCCAGCATCTGCCCCTGGCCTCGGCGGTGACAAACTCCTCCGGGGGTGTGGATTACCGCTTTGCCACCTTCTTCGTCCAGTTCATTATAATGCTGCTGGTGACTCTTGCTCTCATTCGCTTTTACGGCAAAAGGCGCACTGTGCCCATGGGCTCGGGCAGCAGCAACGGCAATGTAGCCAGAATGTTCCTTTTGTGGTACAGCGCCGTTGAGCTGGTGATGGACAGCACCCGCTACGATTCCAGCTACATGCGCTTCAACAGCTTTGTAAGCATAGTGCAGGTTATCGGTGCTCTGTGCATTCTGGGCGTACTCATATATTACAGTGTCCATGCGGTGCGGGCCCGGGGACGGCACATCGTGAACTTTGCCATCTGGTTCGGTTTCCTTCTGGCCGTGGGTGCGGCAGGCATGTCCGAATATCTGGTTCAGCGCTACGGCAATTGGTATCCGGCCTGCTATGCGGCGATGAGCCTTTTCGTCTACCTTATGACTCTGCTGGTAAAGCAGATGTATCTGCGCTGCTGCGATAAAAAGGCAGCGGCCATGAAATAAAAAGGAGAAAAAATGAATTCCAAGAAAGTCAAAATAATTGCAGGTATAGTTCTTATCCTGCTTGTGATTGCGGCCATTTTGGCCATGCTCTTCCTCTATCCCACCGGCACCGCCGGCGGCAAAGATATAGTCTTCCAGGTAACTCACAGTGACGGCAGCGTCAAAGAGTTTGCCATCAGCACCGACTCCGAAAATCTCCGGGGCGCCCTGGAGCAGGAAGGTCTCATCTCCGGTGAGGAGGGGGCCTACGGTCTCTTTGTCACCTCCATCGACGGCGAGGAAGCCGACGATTCTCTGAACCAGTGGTGGTGCTTCACCCAGGACGGCGTCATGCTCAACACCGGTGTGGATGACACCATGATCTCCGACGGGGACCACTATGAGGCGGCCATCGACACCTACTGAGCTGCGCCTTCGGGAGCTTTGTCTCCTGTCATTGATGGGGGCGCTGATGTTTGCCCTTCAGGTGGCCATGGCCTCCATCCCCAACGTACATATGACCGCCGTACTTATTATCTTGACGGCTATATTCTTCGGCTGGAAATGTCTTTTCAGTGTGGCGGTATTTATCCTTTTGGAGGCTTTTGTGTGGGGATTCGGGCTGTGGTGGCTGTGCTACTGGTACCTTTGGCCCTTGCTGGCCATCCCGGCGGTGCTGCTGCGCCGCTGCCGCTCCGCCTTTCTCTGGGCGGTGCTGGCCGCTCTTCACGGGCTTTTCTTCGGGGCCCTCTGCTCGATCCCTTTTCTGTTTATCGGCGGATGGGCAATGGCCCTCAGCTACTGGATAAGCGGCCTGCTCTTTGACCTTATCCACTGTGTGGGAAACTTTGTTTTGACTTTAATTCTATTCAAGCCCCTGTACAAAGCTATGGAAAAGCTCAGCCTCAATTACAATATCTGAATAAAAAGCTGCTGCCGCCAGATGGGCGGCAGCTTTCGTTATCTCTTTTTTAATTTTGGCTGTCCTATTTCTCCGGGTTTGGCAGCTTTATCGCCGAGCCGTCCCTCAGGTCTATTATCAGCAGATCCAGGGGGTCTTTCCGGGTTCCGTAAATAGCTTTTATTTCTTTCGTGGTCTCATAGTTCACCGTGAATAAGCCCTTCACCGTTAGGGTGGGTATCAGCAGGAAGTCTGTATCGTCCAGCTTCGTGCGGCTCAGCCCCAGCTCCATGGAAAACACTTCCGCTTCTCCAAAGCTATAATCCTCATTTTCCTTCATAGCCCTTTCCCACAGGATGTCCTCCGGACTCAGCTCCTTCAACAGCGTCTCAATATCCTCAAAATCCAGCGCAATCACCGGAGTTTCATAACTGTCCAGCACTTCATGGGGCGATCTGTAGACCAGCTGCTGCAAGCGTCCGTCGGCGGTGTAGCGCAGTTCCATCTCCTCATAGTAGTAATTGGAGGCTTCCTCATCGGTACTTTGCAAATTGGATAGCATTGGGTGCCTGGTCACCGCCACTCCGTCATAAACCGGGCTGCAGTCCACTACGATGTCGTAGCTGGTGTAATTTTCCTCCGGCAGCACTACCTCTCCCTTAAAATAAGCATATTTTACCACATCAGTCCTGGCCTCCAGCTCCCAGTCGCCTAAACCCATGGCAGCTATCATCTCCCCGGCCTTTTCCTCTATGGCCTGTACTTCCTCCGGGCTGGGTTCGCTGTCGCTGTACACCCCGTTTTCCACCATCCAGGGGGTATACTCCGGGGTACCCGGCCACATTGGCGGCATCAGCAGGGCGTACATGCTGTGATTCCTGAAGTCCTCCGCCTCCCGGTTGTTGACGTTGAAGCGATAGGGCAGGCCGTCCATCTCGGCAGTGGCCACCAGCTCTACCGTTTTCCCATAGGGAAACCGGTGGGTATAGACTGTCTCATCCGCGTCCTCTTCGTAGTAGTATTCCTCATTGTGGAAAAGCCACTGACATTCCACCGGCTCTCCTTCCTGAGAGCTATACTCATACAGCCTGTTTTCCCCGAATATGGCTTCAGCCATGGTCCTAGCCCAGTCCGAGTCTATGGCCTTTGGCCTCAGCTGCAGCACAGGCATAAGCTCCGGCACAGGCTCCAGCTCCACAGTCTCAAAGTAAAAGCTGATATCTCCCTCCCGGTTTTTGAAATCCGGGGCAGTTTCCTCCACGGTTGGCTCCGGGGAGGCTTCTGTTTCCCTGTCCTCATAGCCTAAAGGCGTCTGCTGTGGGCTGGGCGCATCCCCGGTACCATCCACGCTATCGCCGGTGCAGGCTGCTGCCACAAGGGAAAGCAGCAGCATTCCCAGTGTCAGAACGGCTTTCTTCATTTTTACCCTTCCTTTCTTTTTCTGCGGTCTCACACTGTCCGTAATTTTTTCATCTTATTTTCATTGACGCCTTTCCGGGGAAAAAGGTTTCGTTCTCACCATATTTTCCGCCGTATTATCGCAAAAACTGCCGGCCCATTTTGGCCGGCAGTTTTAGACATTATAGATTTTTATTTTCCGTCCTTATTCCTGAGGCGGAGAAGCTCCAGGCCCTCCTTGCCGCTCATATGCTCCACGCTCATTTCCAGGACGCATACACTGTTCAGGAACTTTTCTATTTCTTCCGTCGTGTCCAGGCCCGGGGAATATTTTCCGCACAGCAGCTCCAGCGCCCCTATGATCTCCTCCCTGTTTTCCAGCACTCTCAGCCGTCCAAAGGCAATGGCACTTCTGTAGGCACTGGTGAAAAGCTCCGGGATGACCTCGTCGGCATCCACCACACAGAATGACGCCCGTGGCTCCCGGGCAATGGCCTCCAGTTTATGTCCTGCTAATGCACAGTGGAAGTACAGCTTCCCCCCGTTGTATACATAGCTTATAGGCAGAGCATAGGGCCAGCCCTCATTTCCCAGCAAGGCCAGGACTCCGTGGCTGCCCCGGTGGAATATCTCTTCCGTCTCCTCATTGGAGAGCTGCTGCTTTTTCCTTCGCATCTCCGGGAACACGGCTTTCTCCTCCCCTCACTCAGTCCTGCTCCCAGGTGCGCTCGCTGATTATATACCTGGGCCGCCGCTTGGTCTCCATATATATCTTCCCTATATACTCTCCGATAATGCCCAGGCAGATGAGCTGCACGCCGCTGACAAAGCAGACTATACAGGTCATGCTGGCCCAGCCCGCTACGGACTTGCCCAGCAGCGCAGTGATCACCGCCCAAAGTACACCGATGAAACTCACAAAGGCCACGAAGACGCCAAAGCCGGTAATGAGCCGCAGGGGCTTCACCGAGAGACTGGTTATGCCGTCCACCGCCAGGGCAATCATCTTCTTCAGGGGGTAGTGGCTCTCCCCTGCCAGGCGCTCGGCTCTGGAGTAGCTGACGGAAGTGCTCTTAAAGCCCACCAGAGGTATGAGTCCCCTAAGGAAAAGATTGACTTCCTTGAAGTTTGCAAATTCCTGAAGAACTCTGGAGCTTATCAGCCGGTAATCGGCATGGTTATACACCACCTCAGCCCCCATCATGGCCAGGAACTTGTAAAAGCCCTGGGCCGTAGCCCGCTTGAAAAACGTATCCGTCTCCCGGCTGGAACGCACTCCGTAAACCACCTGGCAGCCGTCCAGGTAGGCGTCCACCATGGCGTCCATGGCGTTGATGTCGTCCTGGCCGTCGCAGTCAATGGATATAGTGATGTCGCACTTGTCCTTGGCTTCCATGAGTCCGGCCAGCACGGCATTCTGATGGCCCCGGTTCCGGCTCTGGCTGATGCCGATGTAGTGCTCGTCCTGCCGGGCAAGGTCCGAGATTATCTCCCAGGTCCTGTCCTTGCTGCCGTCGTTGACGAAGAGCACCCGGCTGTCCTCGCTTATTTTCCCGGCCTGGGTCAAACTCTTCAGCTTATCCAGGAACATGGGGGCGGTGATGGGCAGCACCTCCTGCTCATTGTAGCAGGGTATAACTATAAACAGTCTGGGTGTGGTCATATCAGTTCTCCTTTGTTTTTTCTGCCCTCGCTTTCAAAACAGAGGGCTGCAAATATTATGAACATGGGTATCAGGGAATAGTGGTAACGGCTGGACACCTCGATGAGCATATGGGCCAGAGTCAGCCCCAGGGTGTACAGAGGCAGCAGCAGGAAGGCTGAGTCCTTCCATCGGCGCCACAGGCTGCCAAGGCCGCCCAGGGCCAGGAACAACAGCATATAGTAAAAGCAGTTGCATATTACCATACATATCTTCACAAAGCCTTCGGATCTGGTGAAGCGGTAGGTGTATCCCCCCAGCTCGTCATTTCCCAGGAAAGTGAAGAGCTTGGCAGAAAAGAGCCTGCCAAAATCCAACTCGTCGGACCGGAGCCGTTCCAACACGTGGGGCAGCATGCTCTTTTGGGCCTGGGGAGCGCTGCCGCCTTCCTGGCGGCGATATTCAAAGAGCAGGTCCATATCCTCGCTACTCCACTGGCCCAGGGTGTCCATGTTGAAGCCCACATAGAGATTGTATATGGGAAGTCCCGCAGGCTCCTCCCCCAGTATCTTCTCCAGTCTGTTATCCCAGAGCTTTCCGGAGAGCTGAAAGCTGAGCACCATCACCGCCGTCAGCAGCAGCCAGAAACGCCAGAGCCTGCCCTCCTTCATCTCCCTGCCCCGGAGCAAAAGCAGCCAGAGCAGCAAAGCTATGATGAGTATAGCTCCTATAGGCCGCACGGCGTTGATGGCCTCCAGCAGCAAGCCCAAGCCAAGACCCCACAGCAGGGCCGGAACTATCCTGCTTTTTATTTTGTCCTGTTTTTTTCGCAGAACCAGAAGCAGCCAAAATAGAAGCAGCACCAGGCAGGTGTACAGGGGTTCGGAAAAAATGAGGGAGCCTAACATGATGCGCCCGGGGTACAGAGCCCAGAGCCCCCCTGCCAGCACGGCGGCGGGCAGCCCCGCAGCATCACGGGTGATGGAAAAGATAAGCAGTCCCGACAGGCAGCTCAGCAGCAAACCCAGCAAGACGCCCACCAGCACATGCTCCCCGAATACGCCTATGAACAGGGCCAGGAAACTGGCATAGCCAAGGATGTGGGGATACATGGCCACGTACTCGGTGCTGTATACCTCCTGCCCCCTGGCAATGCTGACAGCACAGTCCCAATAGGTCTTGTAGTCGCTAAAGGGTTCCACAGGCACCAGGACTATCCATATAAGCCCCAGAAGGAAACAAAGACCGGTTATTATTACCGCGCAGTTAACTGCTCCCAGTCGGCGGCACAGCCGCCCGAAAGAGCCGAAGGCCCAGTCCTTTTTCTTGAGCCACAGCAGCAAAGCCGCAGCGGCAGCGCCGGCAGTCAAGGCTGCCAGGTAGGAAGGGCTTTCCGTCCCCTCCGCACCGGCCAGAACCAGGGCCAGGGCCGTTATAACAATAAGTATGGACAGCATTATCCGTCCCAGATAAGCGGAAACTCTCTCCATCTTTTCAAACTTTCCCCTTAGTGATTTTTCCCCATCATTATATTCTCTCCCCGTTCCCCCGTCAAGGAAATAAAACTGTGGCATATCGCCGGGAGATTTGCTATAATGAACGATACTGGATAAAACCATGGGAATCGAGGCAGATATTTTGATAAAATATGACGCTGGAAAATGTGATATAGCCGTTGTGGGCGCAGGTCATGCGGGAATAGAGGCGGCTCTGGCCGCCGCCCGCCTTGGGCTGGACACGGTATGTTTTACCGTGAATCTGGACAGTGTAGGCAACATGCCCTGCAATCCCGCCATAGGGGGCACCGGCAAGGGCCATCTGGTGCGGGAGCTGGACGCTCTGGGCGGCGAGATGGCAAAAGCGGCGGACAAGGCCTGTATTCAATACCGTATGCTGAATCTGGGCAAAGGCCCTGCCGTCCACTCTCTCAGGGCCCAGGCGGACCGCCGCCGATATCAGGAAGTTATGAAGCACACTCTGGAGCTTCAGGAAAACCTGCGTATAAAGCAGGCGGAGGTTATTGAAGTGGGCGTGGAAAACGGCGCTGTCCGCTCCGTCACCACTCACACCGGAGCGGTATACTCCTGTAAGGCAGTGATCATTGCCTCCGGCACCTATCTGGACGGCAGCATCATCGTAGGCGAGATGCAGCGCTCCTCCGGGCCCGACGGGCTCTCTGCCGCAGTGCCCCTGGCAAAGCAGCTGCGCTCCCTGGGTCTGAGCCTGCGGCGCTTCAAGACCGGCACTCCCCCCAGGGTCAACCGCCGCAGCGTGGATTTTTCCAAAATGGAAAAGCAGGAAGGGGACCCAGAACCGGAGTGCTTCTCCTTCTCAAACCTCTATACCCCTGAGAACCGGGCCGTTTGCTATCTCACCTATACCAATGAACGCACCCATGAGATAATCCGCTCCCATCTGGACCGCAGTCCCATATACTCCGGGGTGATACAGGGCGTTGGCCCCCGTTACTGCCCCAGCATCGAGACAAAAGTCATGACCTTCCCGGACAAGAAGCGCCACCAGTTATTCGTGGAGCCCATGGGTCTCAACACCGAAGAGCTCTATATCCAGGGCTTTTCCTCCTCCATGCCTGAGGAGATACAGCTTCAGATGCTCCATACCATTCCCGGCCTGGAACAGGCGGAGATGACACGCTGCGCCTATGCCATCGAGTATGACTGCATAGACCCCACGGAGCTCTATGCCACTTTGGAGAGCAAGAAGATATCCGGCCTTTACGGGGCGGGGCAGTTCAACGGCTCCTCCGGCTATGAGGAGGCGGCAGTGCAGGGCTTTGTGGCCGGGGTGAACGCCGCTTTGAAGATACAGGGCCGTCCCCCCTTCATCCTCCGGCGCAGCGAGGGCTACATTGGCACCCTTATCGACGACCTGGTGACCAAGGGCACCAACGAGCCCTACCGTATGATGACCTCCCGCAGCGAATACCGGCTGCTCCACCGTCAGGACAATGCGGATATCCGCCTCAGCGCCCGGGGGCTGGAGCTGGGGCTGGTGAGTCCGGAGCAGTACCGCAGGGTGCTGGAGAAATACGCCGCCGTGGACAGGGAACTTAAACGCCTGGCCTCGGTGAGTCTGGCCCCCGGTCCTGAGCTGAACCAACTGCTGGATGAAAAGGGCACCTCCCCGGTGAGTACCGGGGTGACTCTGGCCGAACTCATCCGGCGGCCTCAGATAAGCTACGGCGATCTGAAGCCCTTTGACCCGGAGCGGCCGGAGCTGGACAGATTCGTATCCGCCCAGGTGGAGATATCCCTGAAATATGAGGGCTATATCAAGCGGCAGCTGAAACAGGTGGAGGAATTCACCCGTATGGAAGAACGTCCCCTGCCCCCGGATCTGGATTACAGTCAGATAAAGGGACTGCGTCTGGAGGCCAGGGAGAAGCTCAACCGTATAAGGCCCTCCAACTTCGGCCAGGCCAGCCGTATATCCGGGGTATCCCCGGCAGACATATCCGTGCTTATGATATATATGGAGAGCAGAAAATGACTAAAGTGGTTTTAGGCTTTTCCGGCGGGGTGGACTCCGCCGTGTCGGCAGAGCTTTTAAAGCAGCAGGGCTTTCAGGTCCTGGGCCTGTATCTGGACAACGCCGGTGAAGCGGAGCGCCTTGCCGCCCAGGAGGCGGCGGAGCTGAGGGGCATAGAGCTGGAGGTACTGGACGTACACAGGCAGCTGGAAGAGCAGGTGTGCCGCCCCTTTTCGGAAAGTTATCTCCGGGGTGAAACCCCCAATCCCTGCATAATCTGTAATCCCCGGGTGAAGTTCAGAAGTCTGCTGGACTGTGCCCGCAGGGTGGGAGCGGAGTTTATCTCCACCGGTCACTACGCCAGAACTGAGGCCGGAAAGATATACAAAGGCCGGCCCTCCAATGACCAGAGCTATATGCTCTGCCGTCTCACCAGGGAGCAGGCGGAGCATCTGCTCCTGCCCCTGGGGAATTTTGAAAAGGTCCAGGTGCGGGCTATGGCGGAGGAGCTGAAGCTGCCCTCGGCCCATAAGCCGGACAGCATGGAGATATGCTTCATCCCCGATAAAAACTACATCCGCTGGCTGGAAAGCCGGGGCACCGTGCCCCCGGAGGGGGATTTCATTTTTCACGGTCAGGCGGTGGGCCGCCACGAGGGCATACACCGCTATACCGTGGGGCAGAGACGGCCCGGTCTCATTGACGGCAGGAAGGTATATATCTCCCGCATAGACCCGGTGTCCAACAGCATCGAGCTGGCGCTGTGGGAGGAGCTGTTCAAAACCCAGGTCAGAGCCAGGGACTTTAACTGGCTTGTTGAAGCCCCCTCCTCCCCCATCAGGGCAAGCGTGCGGGTGCGCCACACCAAGTGGGAGAATCCCCCTTGCACCGTGTACCCCGAAGGGGATAAGGTTTCCATAGTCTGCGACGAGCCGGTGCGCTCTCCGGCGGCGGGCCAATCCGCCGTGCTCTATGACGGGGAGCAGCTGCTGGGCGGCGGCTTCATATGTGAAAAATAAATTAATAAATATTCACTTGATTTTATCGTATTTTTATTCTATTATGAGAAAGATATTTTAGTTCATTTTTCCGGAGCAGATTATGGAACAGTACACTTTAAGACAGTATATGGAAAAGAACCCCGACGGCAAGCTGAGGGATATCGTCACTAAAATGATCTATGACGATATAATAAGCCTGCGCATAGCCCCGGGCACCAAGCTGAACGTGAATCAGCTGGCCTCCTCCCTGGGCATTTCCCGCACCCCGGTAGCCGAGGCTATAGCCCGGCTTACGGAGATCGGTTTTGTAGTTACCCACCCAGGCCAGAGCGGCAGCTATGTTTTGGATCTGAATCTGCTGGATATGATCAATCTCTATCAGGTTCGCTCCTGCATTGAGGGCCAGGCTGCGGCCCTCTGCGCCCATGCCGCAGACGAGGCCACGGTCCGGCAGCTGGCCATGCTGGCCGATGCTTTCAAGGACAGTGTCATCCGCCGGGATATCCGGGGCATGAAAGATACGGACATGCCCTTCCATCAGCTTATAATCCACTCCTGCGGCAACCCGTATATCGTCAAAAGCTATGAGCTCATCCTGCCCAAGCTCACCATGTATCAGTCCTCCATGCTGGAATTTATAGGGCAAGATGAAAGCAAGGAGAATCCCTGGATGCCCAGCGTCACCTTCAACCACACCTCCGTGGTCTCCGCCATACGTATGCGTATGCCGGATCTGGCTCAGAAGTCCATGGAATATCACGTCACTACCAGTCTCAGCTTTACCACCATGGCCAGCCATCTGGGTGATCCTCTGATACGGCTGAGGGATAAGTGAGTCCGGCTTCAGGAAACAGCGCAAAAATCCCGGCGAAGGTTTTATAACCCTCGCCGGGATTTTTATGTTTTTTATGTTTTTATACACTCAGTCCACTCTCTCGCTGCCCCAGAAGAACAGAGCCACGGTACCGGGTCCGGTATGGGCGCCGATGGTGGTGCCTATATTGTTGATAAGCACCTTGCCGTCCAGCTTGGGGAAGCGCTCCTCCACCAGATCGGCTACCTGTCTTGCATCATCATAGCAGGCGGACATGGAGATGTAGCATTTACCGTTGTAATTCAGGCCGTCCCTGGCACATTTCTCCATCATGTTCACTATCTCTTTTATGACCCGCTTCTTGGTGCGTATCTTGTACCTGGGAATGAGCCGGCCCAGATTGTCCACGTTCATCAGCGGACAGATTTCCAGCAGTCCGCCGAAGACCCCTGCGGTCTTGGATATACGTCCGCCACGGACAAAGCAGCTCAGGTCCGTGGAGAAGAACCAGTGGTTCAGCTTCAGCTTGTTTGCGTCTATCCAGTCGGACAGCTCCTTTGCGCTGAGTCCTTCGTCCCGCTTGTCGGCTGCAGCGTCCATAAGAAGGCCATAGCCGGAGGAGGCGGCCAGAGAGTCCACTATATAGATATTCCGCTCCGGGTAACGCTCTTTCACAATAAGGGCGGCGTTGCGGGCGGAGTTTATGGTGCCGGATATACCGGAGGACAGGCAGGCGTGGACGATGTCCAGGCCCTGCTGGGCAAAGCCGCTGAAGTAGTCCACATACTCGGAGATGTTCACCTGGGATGTGCGGGTGATGGCGCCTTTGCTCATGCGGTCATAAAACACATCAAAGGGCATGCTCTCGCCCAGGTCGTCGGGATACTCCTCATCGTCAATAAAATAGTGGAAACAGATATATTTAATATCTCTCTGCTGGAAATGCTCTTTGGATAGGTCGGCAGTAGAGCAGCAGCTCAGAACGTAATCACTCATCTTTAATCTCCTTGTATTATAGAGTAGTAGTTATTAGAGCCCCTCTCCAAGGGCTGTGTGCTACACTGTAAGGGATGCTGTGG
>CALWYF010000045.1 GCA_944385705.1 uncultured Oscillospiraceae bacterium
GGTATTCCTTTTGGCATAAAAAGCACCCCTCTTGTTATTCAGTATACCATACTGTCTAACAAATGGGGTGCTGTTCAAAAACCTGCGGCACTTTGTCTTATGCCAATTTTTTATTTGTTCTTTTTCCTGCCGAAGATGCTCTTGCCGGCATCTCCGTCCAAATCGCCCATGGAGGCTGCAAACTGGCGCAGCAGCTCTTTCTGATGGGACGTGAGGTCCTTAGGAACCTTTACCTGCACGGTCACGAACTGGTCGCCCCGTCCGCTGCCTCTCAGGAAGGGGATACCCTTGCCCCGCATACGGAATACCGTGCCGGGCTGAGTGCCTTCCGGGATGGTGATCTTCACCTTTCCGTCCAGAGTGGGGACCTCGATTTCTGCGCCCAGCACTGCCTGAGCATAGCTTATATCCTGCTCCAGCAAAACGGATGTTCCTTCCCGTTCAAAACGGGCATGGGGCCGGACGATGATGTTTATCAGCAAATCTCCGGCCGGGCCGCCGTTGGTTCCCGCATTGCCGTAGCCGGGGCGGGATATGGTCTGGCCGTCATCGATTCCCGCCGGGACGTTCACGTCCACCTTATGCTGGCGGCGTATCTTTCCCATGCCCCTACAGGTCTTGCAGGGCTGATGGATTATCTTGCCGGTGCCGTGGCACTTGGAGCAGGGAGAAGAGGTCTGCATCATTCCCAGAGGCGTACGCTGGTTCACCTTTATGGTACCCGTACCTTTGCAGTCTGGGCAGATCTCGGGAGTCGTACCGGGGGCGCAGCCGGTACCCTTACAGTCAGGGCACTGCTCCACTCTGCCCACGGTGACTTCCTTCTTACAGCCGAAGGCCGCCTCTTCAAAGCTTATGTTCAAAGTGGCTCTCAGGTTTTCGCCCTTTCTGGGTGCATTGGGGTTGCGGGTCGTAGTACCGCCGAAGCCGCCGAATATGTCACTGAATATATCCCCGAAGCCGCCGAAGCCGCCGAAATCTCCAAAGCCGCTGAAGCCACCGCCGCCGCTAAAGCCGGCGTTGGGGTCAAAGGCCGCATGGCCATACTGGTCATATTTCTTCCGCTTTTCCTCGTCGGAGAGCACCTCGTAGGCCTCGTTGGCTTCCTTGAAGCGTTCCTCGCAGGCCTTGTCTCCCGGGTGCAGGTCGGGATGGTTTTCCTTGGTTATTTTCCTGTATGCTTTTTTTATTTCATCAGCTGTAGCGTCCTTTTTGACGCCCAGCACTTCATAGTAATCTCTCTTATCAGCCATATACTTCTCCTGAACGCCGGTCTGGATTTACACCGTCTGTATATACACCATTAAGGCGGGGCATAAGCTCCGCCTTTTTGGTTAGTTTATTGCAGCAACAGCAATTACTTGTTGTTGTCGTCGTCCACTACGGTGTAGTCGGCGTCGTAGTAATCCTGACCGCCCTGGCTGCTCTGGCCGCCCTGAGCGCCGCCGGCCTGGTTAGGATCAAAACCTGCGCCCTGAGCGCCGCCGGCATTCTGGTAGAGCTTCTCGGAGATCTTGTAGAAGGCCTGAGTCAGCTCTTCGGTGGCTGCCTTGATGGCTGCGGTGTCGGTGCCGGTGAGGGCGCTCTTCAGTGCGCTAAGCTTTGCCTCAACTTCGCTCTTGTCGGCAGGATCCAGCTTGTCGCCAGATTCGCTGAGGGTCTTCTCGGTCTGGTAGGCAATCTGATCGCCCTGGTTGCGGACGTCTACCTCTTCCTTACGCTTTGCATCTTCGGCAGCGTACATCTCGGCTTCCTTCACAGCCTTGTCAATGTCCTCCTTGGACATGTTGGAGGAGGCGGTGATGGTGATATGCTGCTCCTTGCCGGTGCCCAGATCCTTTGCGGAGACGTTGACTATGCCGTTGGCATCGATATCAAAGGTGACTTCTATCTGAGGCACACCACGGCGGGCCGGAGCTATGCCGTCCAGATGGAAGCGGCCCAGACTCTTGTTGTATGCGGCCATCTCACGCTCGCCCTGGAGGACGTTGACCTCAACGGAGGTCTGGTTGTCGGCTGCGGTAGAGAACACCTGGCTCTTGCGGGTAGGAATGGAGGTATTACGCTCGATGAGCTTGGTGAACACGCCGCCCAGAGTCTCAATACCCAGGGACAGAGGAGTTACATCCACCAGGACTATACCCTCAACGTCGCCGGAGAGGACGCCGCCCTGAATAGCTGCGCCGATAGCCACGCACTCATCGGGGTTGATGCCCTTGAAGCCTTCCTTACCGATAAGGGTCTTGACCATATCCTGCACTGCGGGGATACGGCTGGAGCCGCCCACCAGCAGCACCTTGGTGATGTCGCTGGGCTGGAGGCCGGAGTCGGACAGAGCCTGCTTCACAGGACCCGTGGTCTTTTCAACCAGGTGATGGGTCAGCTCATTGAACTTTGCCCTGGTAAGGGTAATGTCCAGGTGCTTGGGGCCGGTTGCATCGGCAGTGATATAAGGCAGATTGATGTTGGAGGTAGTGACGCCGGACAGCTCCACCTTGGCCTTCTCGGCAGCCTCACGCAGACGCTGCATTGCCACCTTGTCGGTGCTCAGGTCTATGCCTTCGGCCTTCTTGAACTCCTGCACCAGGTAGTCGGTGATGCACTTATCAAAGTCATCGCCGCCCAGACGGTTGTTGCCGGCAGTAGCCAAAACGTCGATAACGCCGTCGCCTATCTCCAGGATGGAGACATCGAAGGTGCCGCCGCCCAGGTCGTACACCATGATCTTCTGGTCGTTTTCCTTATCCAGGCCATAGGCCAGAGCTGCTGCGGTAGGCTCGTTGATGATACGCTTTACATCCAGACCGGCGATACGGCCTGCGTCCTTGGTTGCCTGACGCTGAGCGTCGGTGAAGTAGGCAGGGACGGTGATAACGGCCTCGGTAACGGTGCTGCCCAGATAGGCCTCTGCGTCAGCCTTCAGCTTCTGAAGGATCATAGCGGAGATCTCCTGAGGAGTGTAGGACTTGTTGTCAATGTTTACTTTATAATTGGAACCCATCTCACGCTTGATGGAGGAGATGGTACGGTCGGGGTTGGTAATGGCCTGGCGCTTTGCCACCTGGCCAACCATACGCTCGCCGCTCTTAGAAAAAGCCACTACGGAAGGAGTAGTACGGGCGCCCTCGGCGTTGGGGATAACAACGGCTTCGCCGCCCTCCATAACTGCTACGCAACTGTTGGTAGTACCAAGATCTATACCTATAATCTTACTCATTGTTATTTCCTCCTGTATATGTGATTTGTTTTTTACTAATTAATATATAACAAAGAGCTGAAAGCTCTCAGTTAGCTACTTTTACCATGGCGAAGCGAATGACTTTGTCGCCCATTCTGAAGCCCTTTTGGAAGACCTCAACTATTTCGTTCTCTCCCTTTTCCGCATCTTCCACATGCATCACTGCATTGTGGAGGCTGGGATCGAACTTCTTTCCCAGGCTCTCTATCTCGCTGACGCCCAGCTTCTCCATGGTGCTGTTGAACTGGGCCATTATCATTTCCACTCCCCGGCGATAGGCCTCGTCGGCGGTGGGCTGATCCAGGGCCCGCACCAGGTTATCGTACACCGGCAGGAACTTTTTCAGGGTATCTGCCTTTATATCGGCATAGAGGGAATCTCTTTCCCGCTGGCTTCGTTTGCGAAAATTATCATATTCGGCGCAGAGCCGGAGATACTTGTCGTTGAGGGCTGCCAGTTCGTCGGCCGCTGAGGGCTTTTCCGGCTTCTCGGATTTCTCCTTTTTCGCCCCCTCAGCCTCCTTCTTTTCCGGCTGCTTCTCCTTCTCCAGGTCCTGGCTGTTTATCTCCTCGCTGTTTATTTCCTTTTCACTCTCCTGAGGGGCAGCTTCTTCCTTTATTTCATCCTGCTGCTCAGGGGCGCCGGGCTTTTTATCTTTACTCATTGGATATGTCTCCCTTGATTATCAGTTTATTGTGTATGCCCTCCGGGGGGCCTTCCCCGCCGCCCAGGCGTTGGGACAGCCCCGCCGCCAGAAGACTCAGCTTTTCAGCCACGGCGGAATAATCCATTCTTGTGGGTCCAACCACGCCTATAAGGCCTTTGGTGTTGTCGCCTGCATCATAGCTTGCGATTATCACGCTGGAATCCTTCAGCTCCTCGGCCACGTTCTCCGGGCCTATGAGCACCTTCACCTCGTTGGGGCCGCTCATGGTCACTCCGGGCGGAAGGATATAACCGCCGCCGGAGAGATAGCCCATCAGCTTATGGGCCTTGTCCGGGTCTCTGAATTCCGGCTGGCTCAGCAGCCTGTTTTCACCGCTTACAAAGGAGGCGGGGATCTTGGCCTCGTTGAGAACCGAGATTGCAAAGGCGGCAATCACTGAGGTAAGGCCCATAGTGTCGTCGGCAGCCCGCTCGGTGGAGTTTATCAGCAGCGGCGTTATCTGATCCTCGGTAATACCGGTAAAGCCGGAATTGAAAAGGGAGGACAAGCGCTGCATCATCGGCTGATCCACAGACACCGGCAGATGCACCAGCTTGTTTTTAACGGAGTTGTTGCTGAGCATAACCACTATGATAAAGGTGTTGGCATCCACATAAATGATGTCAAAACGCTTTATGGTCACCGCCGCCTGAGTTGTGAGGGCCAGTGCAGGGTAATTTGTCAGCTGAGAGGCCAGACGGCTCACATCGCTTATGGTGTCGTCCAGCTCCTGTAGCCTCTGGTTGAGGCGGCGGTTTATCTCTTCCGTCTCCTCCATGCTCAGCTTCTGCCTCTCCATGAGCTCGTTTACGTACATGCGGTAGCCCATGGGGGTGGGAACCCGCCCGGCGGAAGTATGGGGCTGTTCCAGATATCCCATATTCACCAGCTCCGCAAGCTCGTTGCGGATGGTGGCCGAAGAGCAGCCAAGCCCTGCATTGGCAGCAATGGCTTTGCTTCCTACAGGTTCTGCGGTGCGGATGTACTCATCCACCACAGCGGCCAATATTTTCTTTTTTCTCTCGCTGATGGACACTTTAGCACTCTCCGCTTCTGACTGTTGGCACTCTTGCCTTACGAGTGCTAATATAGCATCAGTCAAAGGTTTTGTCAATAGTTTCGCCGCCAAGGTTTTTAAAATTCACAGTTTTGTCAAGAACGTAGAAGTTTACAAATCTTTCCTTATGAGTTAAAATATCTGGGTATTAAAAAAGCTGGAGGACAGCAAAAATGGTGGATAAAAGTTTTGTGGAGATATACGATAAATTCAAGCTCAGGTTTTACCGCAGCGTTTTTGAGCTGGTGCGGGAAAGAGAGGGCTCTCTCTCCGCTATGGAGGCCTTTTCCCTGGAGGTCATCAACATGCTCTCCGAGCCCACGGTGGGTCAGTTTGCGGACTTTCTCAACATCTCCCAGTCCAACGCCACCTATAAAGTCAACAGCCTAATAAAGAAAGGTTATCTGGAACGGCAGAACTCCCAGACCGACCGGCGGGAATATCACCTCGTCCTCTCGGAGAAATACTATAACTATGCAAGACTCATGAGCAGCTATGAGATGCAGGTCATAGAGCGGATAAAGCAGCGCTTCAGCAAAGAGGACCTGGAAAATCTGGACCGTATGCTGAAAATAATATCCACAGAGCTCATGCCCGAGTGTGAATGAGGCATCGTTTAAAACCTTATAAGCAGTCCAAAGCCGCAGGCGAAACGCCTGCGGCTTGAGCCTGTCGAAAAAGCCTCGCAGAGTTTTTTCGCCGTAGCGAAAAAATAAATTAAATCGTTTTCTGCGGCGACATGTGCGTCGCAGAAAACACTTCTCACACAATTATCCGAATCAAAGCCCAGCGAAGGCGGGTTTGATTCGGGAAGGAGCTGTAACGGAATGGATGAGAAGTGGCGGTTGCCCTTGTGGGCTGCCGCCGCTGCGAAGTATATGGAGTTTGCAGCGACGCAGCGCAGTGCAAGCCCCCTTTGTCGAAGAAGGCTATGCCTTCTTCGACAAGCTGAAGCCGCAGGCGTTTCGCCTGCGGCTTTGGTTTATATTCCACTGTGTCTGAAAGACGGAAGCATCAGTCGTCCATATCCTCGAAGGCCTCCAGACCTCGCTTGGCCTGGACCTTCACGTCCCCGTGGCGCACAAAGACCATGGTCACAAAGCTCATGGCCACAAAGAAGGCGGCATAGGGGAAGAGCACCCGGTAGTCGATATGGCGCATCAGGGTGCCCGCCAGCATGGGAGTGACTATCTGGGCAGACATGGAGGCGGTGTAGTAGTAGCCGGTGAACTTGCCTATATCCGAGCCCTTGCACATCTCCACCACCATGGGCAGGGAGTTGACGTTGATGGCGGCCCAGGCCAGGCCCACCAGGGCAAAGACCACGAACATCACTGCGTTTATGCTGCTGTACACCGTGGTGAGCACATAACCCAGGGCAAAACAGGAGGCCAGCAGGATAATACCGCCCATTATGGTCTTTCTCCGGCCTATTTTGGAAGCCAGAGCCCCTATGGGTATGTAGGAGACTATGGCGCCGCCGGTGGCTATCAGCAGGCAGGTGGAGGCCCCGCCCAGGCCCTGGCCCATGACCACGCTCACATAGGTGGTGAACCAGGTAGTGACGCCGTTATAACCTATGAACCACAGGGCGATGGAAGCCAGCAGGAAGCCCAGAGAGCGCTTCACTGGGGCGGGCAGCACCTCGTGGCCGCTGCCGTCGTCCTGAGCCAGGTCCCACTCCGGGTGCTGCTTTTCCAGAGCCTGGTTCTCGGCGCTGAGCTTAGGCTCCTTGATGGTTAGAAACAGCACGGCAATGGATACGAACATAATGGCGGAGACCACCATGAACAGGGGCTGGTAGTTCACATGCTCCAGGCCCTGGACCTTGGAGTTGGGGTACATCACCGCAGCCACTCCCAGATAGATTATGCCGCCCACGGCGCCCATGAGGTTTATAATGGCATTGCCTCTGGAGCGCAGTGGCTTTGGCGTCACATCCGGCATCAGGGCCACGGCGGGAGAGCGGTAGACGCCCATGGCCATGAGCAGCAGCCCCAGCACGATTATAAATGAAATCATTTCAAAGCCGGAGGCAGAGGCGGCATAGCCGTTATCCAGCAGCGGCAATATGTTCATCAGTATAATGGCACAGCCGGTGCCGAAGAGGATGAAGGGCATGCGCTTGCCTATCCTGGTGTTGCTCCTGTCGGATATGCCGCCGAAAATGGGCAGCAGAAACAGGGCCAGCACATTGTCCGCCGCCATGATCGCACCGGACAGAGTCTCGTTTAGATGGAAGGTGTTGGTGAGGATAAGAGGGACTATGCTGTCGTACATCTGCCAGAAAGCACAGATGGACAGGAAGGCCAGTCCCACCAGTATGGTGCGCTTGTTGTTAAGCTTCATTGGTGAATCCTCCGCAATTTTATGCTTTTTATTTTATAATAACAGTGCAAATTTTACAATAAGAAAATTGACTGGGGCAAGCCGGAAGTGGTAAAATGTATGTAAAAGAAAATATCATCTGTTGGAAGAGGTGCTCCCTTTGACTAAAAATACAAAGCTGATTTTGGCGGCGGCAGCAGCTGCAGCGGCGGCCCCGGTCTTTCTCCTGGCTCCGGGACATGCTACCCGGCGGCAGAGGGCCCCTTTTATGGGCATGAACTTTGCCCATCGGGGGCTTCATTCCAGAGATAAGTCTGTACCGGAGAACTCTCTCACCGCCTTCCGCCTGGCCGCCCGGGCCGGTTACGGGATAGAACTGGACGTGCATCTCAGCCGGGACGGCCAGGTGGTGGTCTTTCACGACGATGACCTGAAGCGCGTCTGCGGCGTGGAGGGCTGCGTTGAGGACTACAGCTATGAACAGCTACGGCAGTTTTCTCTCTGCGGCACCCAGGAGCGCATTCCCCTCCTCAGTCAGGCGCTGGAGGTCATCCGTGGCCGTGGCCCCATTATCCTGGAGGTAAAGACTGGGCGCAGGAACCGAGAGCTCTGTCGGAAGACTCTGGAGCTGCTCAACAGCTACAGGGGCAGCGTGTGCGTGGAGAGCTTCAACCCCCTTGTTGTAGCCTGGTTCCGTTTTCACGCCCGGGATATGCTGAGGGGCCAGCTGGCCATGCCCTCCAAGTATTACAACATGAAAAAGTCCTGGGCCTTCATTTTCTCCCGCTGCCTGATGAATTTCATCGCCCGGCCTCAGTTCATTGCCTACCGCATAGGCCCCAGGCCTCTGGCGGTGCGCTTCTCCGAGCTGCTTGGGGCCATGAAGGTGGGCTGGACCTCCCACGAGCCCAGAAACGAAAAGGGCCGTGACGCAGTCATTTTTGAGTTCTATAAACCCCGCGTCAGTTTCAAGTGAGCGGCTCATACCTAATACATATACATAACAGGGCCCGGCGGCAAAGATATATGCCGCCGGGCCTTGTTCGTATTCTTTTCAGCTTTCCCCGTCTTTCAGATCCTCCGGCAGCACCGCCATCAGCGCATCCCTGTCCGGGTTCTCCATAGCCGCCACTCGGTTGGACTGGCGCACTACCATGTTCTCGAAGCAGTTTCGCACATCCCGGCCGTTGCCAAAGTTCTCATCCCTGTTTTCATAGAGCTTATCAAACATCTCCCTGGCCGCCTGCTCCGCCTCGCCCCTTAGGGCGTAGCCGTTCTTTTCACACTGGCCCTTGAATATGGCCAGCAGCTCCTCTCCCTTGTAGTCGGGGAAGTGGAAATATTTATTGAAGCGGGACTCCAGCCCGGGATTTGAACTGAGGAACTTCTCCATGGGCTTGTCATAGCCGGCCACGATGACGATGAGATCATCCCTGTGGTCCTCCATGGCCTTCAATATGGTCTCAATAGCCTCTCTGCCGAAATCGTTTTCGCCCCCCGAGGCCAGGGAATAAGCCTCGTCTATAAAGAGCACTCCCCCCAGAGCGGACTTGATCACCTCCTGGGTCTTCAAAGCAGTCTGACCTACATATCCGGCTACCAGGCCCGAGCGATCCACCTCCACCAACTGGCCCTTGCTCAGCACACCTATGGCGGCATAGAGTCCCGCCACCAGCCGGGCCACGGTGGTCTTGCCGGTGCCCGGGTTACCCATGAACACCATATGCAGACTCATCGGGGGCACAGGCAGACCGTTTTCCTGGCGGAGCTTTCGCACCTTCATCAGGTTCACCAGGTTCTTTACGTCCTTCTTCACGTTCTCCAGGCCCACCAGTTCATCCAGCCGGGCCATGAGCTCATCGAAGTCCGGCTTTTCCTCCGGTGCCTCACCCTTCGGCTTATTGTCCTCGGACCCGCCTCCCGCGGTCTCTGTGCGCCTTGGAGCCGCCTTTTCCAGAAATCCCGGCTCATTTGAACTCACATAGTCCATTGGGTTCAGCGCCCGGCCGCTCTTTTTAACGCCGCTGGCATCGCATACGGCCCCCAGCTTGTCGGCGCACTGAGTGATGAACTCCGCCTCGGCGAAGCTCACGTCGTCATCCACCGCCGCCAGATACAGCAGTATGTTGGTGAGCATGCGTATAAAAGTGCGGGAGGCCTGGCTGCCCCGGTGGGCATCCTGCTCCGCCAGATCCCAGTAAAAAGCCGGGGGCAGGAAAGCATCCTCCTCACATACAGAACCGGTGAGGGACCACAGCAGCCACTTGGGCTGCTCCTGTCCCTTGGAATATATCTGGTTTGCCATGTCCACATGGCGCTGGCTGATGCTGCCGGCACGGCTCCACAGTTTCAGGGCGCAGCCGGTGACAAACTCATCCAGCTCCTTAGCCAGGCTTTTGCTGCCTACGCGGTAAAAGGCCTCAGTGTTGGCCAGGTATATCTTGTGAAATTCCTCCGGCGAGCGGTTCCAGGTACTGGGCATGGCAGCGGTCTCCTTTTGATCTTATATTTACATTATATTATATAGTAAATCCCGGATTCTTCAAGTAAAAAGCTCAGGGGCGGTGAGGCCGCCCCTGAAGGTATATCTGTGGGTTTTATTTAAGCTTTGCCAGAGTCTTTTCCATAAAGCGCCCGTTGAACACTATGCAGCGCTGATGAGTTCCTTCGCCGATGAGCTCATCCCCCGCCCAGGCTTTCACTTCAAAGCTGAGCATCCTGCCCTCCACTTTGGTGAGAGTGCTCTCGGCACGGACAGTCATGCCCATTGGTGTAGCTGCCAGATGGGCCACATCTATCCTTACACCCACGCTGCCCTGGCCGTCTTCCAGGCATTGAGCTATTGCATCCATGGAGGCGGTCTCCATTAGGGCTATCATATGAGGGGTGGAGAACACAGGCAGGGCTCCGCTGCCTATGGCTGCGGCGGTGTTGCTGTCGGTGACAAGGGTCTCCGCATGGCCTACAAGGCCGGTTTTAAGTTCCGTCATTTCAGTGCTGCCTTTATTACCTCAGCCAGTCTCTTTACGCCCTCCACTATCCTCTCGTCAGGCATGCAGGAGTAATTGAGACGCATGCAGCAGTTGTTGCCGCCGTTGGGGAAGAAACCGGAGCCGGGCACAAAGGCCACGCCCATATCCAGAGCCTTGGCCGCCAGGTCACGGGTATTCACATACTCAGGCAACTCCACCCAGGTGAACAGGCCGCCGTCGGGATCGGTGAATTTGGCTTCAGGCGGGAAGGTCTCCTTCATGGTGTTTATCATCAGCTGGCAGCGGTGCTTGTAGGTCTCCCGGATCTTATCCACATGGGCGTCCAGGTCGAACATGTCCATATACTTGGAGATTATCATGGGAGCGATGGTGGAGGTCTGGAGAGCGGCGGCCTGAGCTATCAGGTTCAGCTTCTCTATGATCTCATCGTTGGCGCAGGTCCAGCCGATACGGTAGCCGGGGGCCATTATCTTGGAGAAGGTTCCCATGTAAATTATCAGGCCCTCGCTGTCCATGCTCTTGAGGGCGGGCTGATATTCGCCCTTGAAGCGCAGCTCACCGTAGGGATTGTCTTCGATAGCGGGCACGCCGTACTTGTTGATTATCTCCAGGAATTTCTTTCTCCGCTCCAGGGGCCAGGTGCGGCCGCTGGGGTTCTGGAAATCGGGGATGACATAGATGAGCTTCACGTTCTCGGTGGTGGCCAGTACCTTGTCCAGCTCTTCCATTATCATGCCCTCATCGTCGGTGGGCACTTCCACGAATTTGGGCTGGTAGGCCTGGAAGGCGTTGATGGCGCCCAGGTAAGAGGGGCTCTCCATGACGACCACGTCGCCGGGGTCGAGGAAGAGCTTGCCGCAGTAGTCCAGACCCTGCTGGCTGCCGGCGGTGAGGATGATATTGTCGGGCGTGGTATGTATGGCATTCTTTGCGGCCATGCGCTCCACTATTTTCTGGCGCAGAGGCAGATAGCCCTCAGTCTGGCCGTACTGCAAAGCGGCCCGGCCCTGTTCATCCATCACCGCATCGGTGGCGGCCTTGATATCTTCCACGGGGAAAAGCTCCGGGGCAGGCAGGCCCCCGGCAAAGGAGATTATTTCCGGTCTGGTGGTGAGTTTCAAAAGCTCTCTGATATCAGAGGCTTTCATGCCGTCCATTCTCTTTGCAAAATTTACCATGGTATACCTCCTCAAATTTATATATTCCGGGATTTTTCTTTTAACCATTGTAATTTTAGCACAAAAGTCCTGCTTCGTAAAGAACTAAACTTGTTAATAATTAGTCAGCCCGTAAAAATTTTTACAGGCTGACCTGGTATTCTTTCGTATAGCATCATTTACCCATATACTTCAAAATGGCCACCTGGGGCTCCATATCGGCAGTAATTGTGATTGTGTCGGTGTTGTAGCGGTGTATCATCTCCGGGGCCTCGAAATAGTCTGCCAGAGCCTGGACATGCTCCAGCCGCCGGGGTCCACGGTTCCCGTCCCGATAGTGCATGGGGATTATCACCTTGGGGAACAGCTCTTCGCTCATGCGCCAGACCTCCTGGGAGGGCAGGCCGGTACAGGAACCGGCAGTGACCATCAAAGCGTCGGCCCCGAAGAGGCGGCTTATCTCTCCGCCGGTGAGTCCCGTTCCTATGTCCCCCATGTGGGCCAGCTTCAGGCCGTCGGCCTCCAGAATATGTATGAGGGTCTTGCCCCGCATTATGCCTCCCACGCTGTCGTGCCAGGTCTCCATGGTGCTTATCTCAAAAGGGCAGTCCTCCTCCGGTCTGCCGGAGAGCTCAACGCCTTTCCGGTAGTTGTGGCCGTAGTGCTCATGGCTTATGAGCAGCTTGTCCGCCCTTACCCTGAGCTTGGGATAGCCGGTAGTATAGTCGCTGTCGTAGGGATCTATCACTATGCTGTAGCCCTTATGGGTGATTTTAAAGCAGGCATGTCCCAGCCATTGTATCTCCATCTCTATTCCTCCATAACATGAAGAGCCCTTATCTGAGGGTTCTCAATATGTTCCATCAAATCCAGGGCGTGGGGCTCCAGATAGTCCCAGCTGCCGCAGGTGAGTCCCTGGGCTCTCAGCTCCTTTACCACCTGGGCACAGACATCCTCCACCAGCTCGCCTTTCAGCTTCCGCCCTGCCTCGTCGTTCTCCCCGGTAAGGAGAAACTCCAGGGCCTCTCTCAGCTCTCCCAGTTTTTCCAGCTCTCCCAGGGCCCGGAACTGCCACTTGTAGTAGGGCATGTGCCGCCGGTTCAAAAGGAAGGCGGCGGCGCAGGCGGCATTGACGAATTCCCCCATGGCCAGCATGGCGCCACCCTCCTCTCCATGGCTTATACAGCGGGAGTAATTGTATTGCCCCGCCTGGGCCATGGTGATGAGCTTTGCCGCCAGGCGCTTTTTCCGCACATCCTCCGGCATGCCGGTGAGTATCTCCCGGCGAATGGAGCTGAACAGTCCCCGGTCATCCCGCCAGACCTGGCCGTTGGAGGCCTCCGCCAGAGCATGGCTGGGGAGATACAGCCATGCCTGCCAGCTGTCCGGGGCCCCGGCACAGCCGGTATAGCGGCGGTAAAAGTCCCCTATGCGCCGCACTCCCCGGCTCTGCTCCGCCAGGGCGCTGGACTTTCCGCCGCCGCCCTTCAGCTGCCGGTAGGCCCGGCTCAGTGCCAGGCCTATCTCCCTGTCGGTGTCGTCGTCTATCCAGAGGCAGAAGCCCTCTTCAAAGTCATGGTCCTCCGACAGCTCGTCGTCATAGCCGAAGCATTCGGAGCCGTGGCCTGCCAGGCCCACGGCTATCTTGTCCTCATATTCCGGGAAGAGCCGGTGGATGAGCTCCTTTCCCCGGCTCTCGTAAAGCTCCCGGGCTCTTTCAAGTCCCCGCATATATCTTTTCCGCCCTCTCTCTCAGTTCTTTGGCGTAGAGGAAATATCCGAAATAATCAAAGGTGGGAGCACACTTGGATATAGTGAAGGCGTGGTAGCCGTCCCGGGGCAGCTTGTCATCGTTCAGAAGCTCCCAGGCCCGCTCCATGCACTGTTCTATACGTTCATCCTCCATGTCCTGTCTGCCGTACATCTCAGCCATGTTGCAATAGGTGACTGCCATGTCGTTGCCGGGATTTTCACAGTGCTCAATGAGCTTCAGGGCCAGATTGAAATACCGCTCCGCTCCCTGATAGTCCTCCACGTCGGAGCAGGACAGGGCCATATTGTTGTACAGCCCGGCAAAGCGGTAGTCCATGGGGTCCAGCTTCTGGGCATACACCCGGCTGACATGGCGGAACACCGGCAGTGACTCCGCCGCCCGTCCAAAGCATTTCAGGGTAGTGGCAGCGTTAAGGAGCACCGTGGCTCCGGACAGGGTCTCACCCATACGGTGCTCCCGGATTATTTTCATGGCCCGGTCCACGGCGGCCAGTCCCTTGTCCATATTGCCGCTGCGCCGGTACTGACCCAGCAGCTCGCTGGTAAAGCTCAGCTCCGCCCGCCAGTCTCCGCAGTTCTCGGCCTTGGCCTGCCAGTCTTCCAGATATTCCTGGGCCTCGTCCTCCCGCCCCTGTTCATACAGGGCGTCCAGCTGCTCTATCACATTCCTCACCGGCAGGCTTACAGGACAGGGGCTGCTGTCCGGCGTACCGGTGTACATGCTGCTGTCAAAGGGGCAGCAGCTCTCGGTATAATCTTTTGGGTCCATAATATCTCCCGCTCACCGGTATTTTCAGGGTGCCTGTCCCGTCTTGAAAAGGGCCCCCGTCACGGTGTATAATAAAGTATTCTATCACAAATGCTAACATAAAAGAAATTTGGAGGCTGTGGCATGAGCAACAGTTTGATAAAGGAAAAGTCCCCCTACCTGCGGCAGCATGCCGAGAATCCCGTGGATTGGCTGCCCTGGGGTCAGGAGGCTTTTTACCGGGCCGACCATGAAGACAAGCCCATCTTTCTCTCCATCGGCTATTCCACCTGTCACTGGTGCCACGTGATGGCCCAAGAGAGCTTTGAGGACTCACAGGTGGCGGAGCTGCTGAACCGCTATTATATACCTGTAAAGGTGGACCGGGAGGAGCGTCCGGATGTGGACAGCGTCTATATGAAGGCCTGCGTGGCTCTCACAGGCAGCGGCGGCTGGCCTCTCACCATTATCATGACTCCGGACAAGCTGCCTTTCTTTGCCGGAACCTATATTCCAAAAAACAGCCGGGGCGGGCAGGCCGGACTCATCCCCCTGCTCTCCGCCATTGCAGCCAAATGGGACAGAGACAGGGAATCTCTGCTGCAAACGGCTCAGGAGATAAGTTCCTTTGTGGCCCGGGAGCAGCCCGGCTCTCCGGCCCAGCCCGGAAAGGATAAGCTTACGGCCGCTGCCGGGCAGCTGGCCGCCGCCTATGACAAGGAGTACGGCGGCTTTGGCACCGCCCCCAAGTTTCCCTCGCCCCATGACCTGCTGTTTCTTCTGCGTCTTTCCCATTTCACCGGAGACAAGGAACAGCGGCAGATGGTGGACAACAGCCTGAGACAGATGTACCGGGGCGGTATCTTCGACCATTTCGGCGGCGGCTTCTCCCGCTACTCCACCGACCGGGAATGGCTGGCCCCCCATTTTGAAAAGACCCTCTATGACAATGCCCTTCTCTCCTTTCTCTACACCGAGGCCTGGCAGGACGGACACATGGCCCTTTACCGGGATGTGGCGGAGAGCACTCTGGACTATTGCCTGAGGGAACTGAAGGCAGAGGAGGGAGGCTTCTTCTCCGCTCAGGATGCGGACAGCGAAGGGGTGGAAGGAGCATACTATCTCTTTACCCCAGCGGAAGTGAAATCCGTTCTGGGAGAGGATGCCGGGCGGCATTTCTGCAACTGCTACGATATTACCGACGAGGGGAATTTTCACGGTAAGAGCATACCCAATCTCCTGCTGAATAACCGCTGGAACTTCGTCCCTGAGGGCTACGACGAGTACCGGGAAAAGCTGCGCATATACCGGGAGCAGCGTATGCCTCTCTTTACCGACGACAAGATTCTCACCGGCTGGAACGGTCTTATGCTCATGGCCTTGAGCCGGGCCGCCGGCGCCTTTAACGACCGGCGCTATCTCATGGAAGCTCAGGAGCTGGCAGCCTTTATGTCTGAAAAGCTCTACGAGGGCGGGCGGCTGAAAGCCCGGCTCTGCGGCGGCGAACTGCGCTTCGACGCCCAGCTTGACGACCTGGCCTTTTATGCTCTGGGACTTTTGGAGCTGTACCGGGCGGACTTTAATGTCCAGCATATCTCCGCCGCTCAGGCCCTGGCCCAGGAGATATTGGAAAACTTCGCCGATGAAAAAGGCGGCTTTTTCCGCAGCTCCCGGGAGGCGGAAAAGCTCTTCATCCGTCCCAAGGAAATTTATGACGGAGCTCTGCCCTCAGGCAACAGCGCCGCCGCAGTGCTCTTTTCCACCCTTGCCCGGCTCACCGGGAAAGCCCTTTGGCTGGAGGCCGGGGAGAAGCAGCTGGCATTTCTCTGCTCCGCCTGCTCCCGGGTCCCGGCAGGCTGCGCCTTCGGCTATCTGCCCATGCTCACCGAGGTATACGGAGGCCGGGAGCTGGTCTGCGCCCTGCCCTCCGGGGAGCTGCCCGGGGCATTCAAAGCGGTACTGGGCCGCTACGCCCCGGAGCTGACAGTGCTGGTCAAGACGCCGGAGAATTCCCCTCTTCTCTCACAGTTGGCCCCCTTCACTGCCGAAATGCAGCCCCAGGACGGCAAAGCCGCCTATTATATCTGTCAAAACGGCAGCTGCTCTCTGCCGGTGACGGAGCTGTGAAAACTTAAGAGCCCTGCCTTCAGCATAAAAAAAGAACCGTTCACACGGTTCTTTTTTTGTGCTTATTCAATTCAATATGCCCCGAGTTTATCAGCGCCAGCAGAATGATTATTCCATATCCCGCAAAGCTCAAAGCGTCGGGAATCTGCTCAAAGAGGACCAGGCCCAGCAGGGCGGAGAAGATTATCTGGGAATAATCATAGACCGAGATCTCTCTGGCCGGGGCATAGCTGTAGGCCGCTGTGATGCTGAACTGGCCGCAGGCCCCAAACACTCCGCACAGCAGCAGCCACAGAATCTGCTCCGGGCTGGGCATACTGAAATTCAGCAGAGCCAGCGGCAGCATCGTCAGGGTGGAGAATGCGGAAAAGAAGAACACCACATAGGTCTTGGCCGCACCATGGGTAGTGGCTCCCCTGACGCAGGTATAGGCGGCTCCGGCGCCCATCCCGCCTATTGCCCCCACTATGGCCGGCGCCAGCAGCAGGTTTGAGAGCGAGGGCTTTATTATAAGCAGGCTCCCTGCAAAAGCCCCCAGCACCAGCAGCAGCTGCTTTAGGTTCATCCTTTCCCCCAGCAGCAGGCTGGAGAAGATCACCGCAAAAAAGGGCGACATCTTGTTGAGCATATTGGCATCTGCCAGATTGATCCGGCCTATGGCGTAATAATTGCACACCAGGCCCACCGTGCCGAAAATGGCCCGCATCCAGACAAAACGCCGGCTCTCCCTGCTAAGTTTAGTGGGCACATGGTTCTTTATCATCATTGGGGCGGTTATCAGCAGGGCCACAAAGTTTCTGAAAAAGGCCTTCTCAAAGGTGGACACATCCCCCGCCAGACGCACGCAGGCGGACATGGACGCAAAGCTCAGCCCTGCCAGAAGTATAAAGATTATTCCCTTGGATTTGTTGCTCATGTCTTTTCTCTCCGAAATATCCCCGGTGCAGCTGCACCGGGGATATTTTACAAATTATGCTGTCCTGTGCCCTGACTTCAGTCACCCATGCAAATGCCGATATCCCTGGCCACCTGTATCATCGGGTGATCCACAGGCAGGAACTTGGTGCGGCTGGCCGCCTCTTCCAGAGGTATGGAGCAGATCTCTCCCCCCTGTATGGCCACCATGCGGTCGTATTCCCTGTTGATAATCAGCTCGGCTGCAGCCGTACCGAAGCGGGTTGCCAGCACCCGGTCATAGGGGCAGGGAGGGCCGCCTCTCTGGTAGTGGCCGGGTACGGTGACTCTGGTCTCCTGGCCGGTGAGGGCCTCAAGCTCGGCAGCGATCTTGTAGGATACGGCAGAGTAATTTGAGGTCTCCTTAAGACGGCGGCGGGTCTCCTCGTCTAATACTACGTCATCCTTGCTGACGGCGCCCTCGGCGCAGGCCACAATGGAGAAACTGCGGCCTTTTTTCTTTCTGGCTTCGATAAGCTCCGCCACCTTGTTCAGGTCATAGGGTATCTCGGGAATGAGTATAACGTCGGCGCCGCTGGCTATGCCTG
>CALWYF010000046.1 GCA_944385705.1 uncultured Oscillospiraceae bacterium
TTATCCAGGTGGACACCACCAACATCCTGTTCATCTGCGGCGGAGCCTTCGACGGCCTGGATAAGATAATAGAAAAACGCACCGACAAAAAAACCATGGGTTTTGGCGCCGAGATCACCAGCCGGGCCGACCGGGATGTGGGTCAGATACTTTCTCAGGTCCAGCAGCACGATCTGCTCCAGTTCGGCATCATTCCAGAGCTCATAGGACGGCTGCCGGTGGTGGCCAGCCTGGAGAGCCTTACCAGGGACGACCTGGTGAGAATACTCACCGAGCCCAAAAACGCCATGACCAAACAATACCGCTCCCTCATGGCTATGGACAATGTGGAGCTGGAGTATCAGGACGAGGCTCTGGAGGCCATTGCCGACAAGGCCATCGCCATGAAGATAGGCGCCAGGGGACTGAGAAGCGTCATGGAGGGCGTTATGACTGACGTTATGTACTCCGTGCCCTCAGACTCCAGCGCAAGCAAAATAATCATTACCGCTCAGTCTGTGAACCAGGGCGCAGAGCCCATCGTGGAGCACCGCCAAAGCTGAGCGGCCCATCTCCGGAAAGGAGGACAATATGACCGACAACAGTATTCAAACCAAGACTCTGCCAATGCTGGCACTGAGAGGCCTGCACGTATTTCCCGAAATGCTGCTGACTTTCGACGTGGAGCGCCAGGCCTCCGTGGGCGCTCTTGCAATGGCGGCAAAATATGGGCAGCTGATTTTCCTGTCTACCCAGAAAAATCTCACTGCCGACATGCCTCAGGAAGCGGACGTATACCAGGTGGGCACGGTCTGCCGCATTCGGCAGCAACTGCGCCAGCCCAGGGGCAACGTCTGCCGGGTGATGGTGGAGGGCTTGTACAGGGCAAAGTTTATCAGCATGAACTGTGACCCCAAGGGCTACACCGCCGAGATAATTCCGCTGCCTGATAAAGAGGAACGGGTGAGCGCCGCCAAGAAAGAGGCGCTGCTGAGAAACTGCATCTCTCTCTTTGAAGAGTACATCCACTTCAATCAGGATATGATAAGCGAGCAGCTGCTGAACCTGCTGGCCAATCCAAAGCCCGGCTATGTCTCCAACTATGTGGCCCAGAACGTCCACTTTGCCATGGAGGATAAGCAGCGGGTGCTGGAGGAGCTCTACCCCAGCCGCAGACTTGCTCTGCTCTGCAAGCTTCTCAGCGCCGAGCTGGAAGTGCTGAACATTGAAAAAGAGCTGAACGAGGCAACTCAGGAGGCCATGAACCATAACCAGCGGGAGTACTATCTCCGGGAGGAGATGAAGGTCATCCAGGCCGAGCTGGGCGAGGATGACGACATAGAGACCTACCGCAGCAAGATAGAGGCCCTGCCTGTGAGCGAGGAGATAAAGACCCGCCTCAACAAAGAGCTGGGCAGGCTCTCCAAACAGCCCTTCGGCTCCTCCGAAGCGGCGGTCATACGCAGCTACCTGGACACCTGCCTGGAGATACCCTGGGGCAAAAAGACCCAGGAGACCATAAATATTTCCAAGGCCAGAAAGATATTGGACGATGAACACTACGGTCTGGAAAAGGTGAAGGACCGTATATGCGAGTATCTGGCAGTAAAACAGCTCAGCCCGGACATAAAGGGCGGACTGATCTGCCTGGTGGGGCCTCCCGGCACCGGCAAGACCAGCATTGCCCAGAGCATAGCCAAGGCCACCAACCGCAAGCTGGTGCGCATTTCCCTGGGCGGCGTCCACGATGAGGCAGAGATTCGGGGCCACAGGCGCACTTACATAGGCTCTATGCCCGGCCGCATTATCAGCGGCATCATCCAGGCGGGCAGCTGCAACCCCCTGATGGTTCTGGATGAGATCGACAAGCTTGCTTCCGACTACAGAGGCGATCCTTCCGCCGCTCTGCTGGAGGCCTTCGACGGGGAGCAGAACTACGCCTTCAGGGATAATTTCCTGGAAATTCCCTTCGACCTCTCCGAAGTTTTCTTCATCACTACGGCCAACTCTCTGGACACCATACCCAGAGCTCTGCTGGACAGGATGGAGGTAATAGAGCTGAGCAGCTACACCGATGAGGAAAAGCTGCAGATAGCCAAAGAGCATCTGATACCAAAGCAGCGGAAAAAACACGGGCTGAGAGCCAACCAGCTGCGCATAGAGGATGCCGCAGTGCGGGAGATTATCCGCTCCTACACCCGGGAGTCCGGCGTGCGGCTTCTGGAACGGGAGATAGCCGCCGCCTGCCGCAAGGCTGCCAGCGGCATTGCCGAGGAGAAGTTCAAGAGTCTTAGCCTGAAGGCCGGACAGCTTGAGCCGATCCTGGGTCCTGCAAAATACAAAGCCGACGAAAAACGCCTCAGGGACGAAGTGGGTCTGGTCCGGGGCTTGGCATACACCTCTGTGGGCGGTGAAGTCCTGGACGTGGAAGTGGCCGTTATGGAGGGTTCCGGACATCTGGAGCTCACCGGTAACCTGGGCGATGTGATGAAGGAGTCTGCCAAGGCTGCCCTCAGCTACATACGCAGCCGGGCGGATATGCTGGGCATTGACCCGGATTTCTACAAGAACAAGGATATCCACATCCATTTCCCCGAGGGGGCTATACCTAAGGACGGACCCTCCGCCGGTATTACCATGACTATCGCCATGATATCCGCCCTTACGGGGCTTCCTGTGCGCCACGACATTGCTATGACCGGCGAAATCACGCTCAGAGGCCGGGTATTGGCTATAGGCGGACTGAGAGAAAAGACCATGGCCGCCCTGAGAGCAGGAGTCAAAACGGTTATAATACCGGCAGACAACGAGTCGGATCTGGAGAAAATTGACCCGCTGGTGAGAAAGCAGCTTAAGTTCGTGCCCACGGAGCATGTGGACAATGTGCTGAGTCTGGCCCTGGTGCGCAGTGGGGAAGAAAAACTGCCCATGTGCACAGCCCCCGGCATTCTGGGCGGCGAGCGCTGCGCCGTGAGACAGTAGGTGAGCTATGGCGGGACTGAATGTGAACAGGGCGGAGTTTATTAAATCCGCAGCCTCGCCGGCCCAGTTTATCCGCAGTTCAATGCCCAGCGTGGTCTTTGCGGGTAAGTCCAATGTGGGTAAGTCCTCGGTGATAAACCGACTGCTTAACCGAAAGAACTTCGCCAGGGTGGGAGCTTCTCCCGGAAAGACCGTCCATGTAAATTACTTTTGCATAGACAAGAAAATTTACTTTGTGGACCTGCCGGGCTACGGCTATGCCAAGGTTTCCCAGAGCGAGAGAGAGCGCTGGGGCAAGCTTATGGAGGATTTCTTTGCCCAGCCGGGGCTAATTGACCTGGGGGTGATGATCGTGGACGCCAGGCACAAGCCCACGGCGGACGACGTCACCATGGCCAGTTGGTTCAAGTCTTCCGGCTGCTCCCTGGTAGTGGTGGCCAATAAGCTGGACAAACTGAAAAAAAGCGAGATAGAGCCAAACCTGGAGCTCATACGCAAAACTCTGGAGCTGCCGGAGGATATCCTGCTCATTCCTTTCTCCGCAGAAAAGGGCCAGGGCAGGGAAAACTTGCTCTCCCAGATAGTCAATCTTATATAGTTTGTATAAGAGCGAGGCAAAAATTTTGCTTCGCTCTTGTAATTTCTATTCAGTTTTGTTAGAATATTTTCAATTGGAGGTGACTCCTATAAACAGTGTTCAATCCTTTTGGGACGGTTTCGATTTCACGTATATTCTGAGCATACTTCTCGGCGTGATTCCATCCCTGCTTTGCATTACCTTACACGAACTGAGCCACGGTCTGGTTGCCTACAAGCTGGGAGACGACACGGCCAAGAGCCGGGGCCGGCTCAGCCTTAATCCTCTGAAGCACCTGGACCCTGTGGGACTTCTGATGATGCTGGTTTTTCACGTGGGCTGGGCCAAGCCCGTGCCTGTGAATATGTATAAATTCAAAAACCCCAAGCGGGGCATGGCTGTAACGGCCCTGGCCGGACCGCTGAGCAATTTGATAATTGCCGTTGTCTTCATGCTGATTTACGGAGCGGCCTTTATTCCACTGAACATGAGCAGTGTCGGCCGGTACTTTTTGCAGATGATACAGCTTACAGCTGTTTTGAGCATTGGTCTGGGTATATTCAATATTTTGCCTATCCCGCCTCTGGACGGTTCAAAGGTGCTTTTCTCCCTGCTGCGGGATGAGGATTATTATAAGCTTATGCGCTATGAACGCTACGGCGGAATAATAATGATTATCCTGGTGGCTACAGGTGTGCTGGGAAGGCCCTTGAACTATCTAATAGATCTGGTTTATTCATGGCTCGTTCCCCTGGCTCAGCTGGCCTGCGACGGAGTAATGTATCTCTTTTATATGTGAGTGGTAATGGAAAATCCTAATTTTTTTCTGGAAGGCATAGTAAAGGAAAAAAATGAGCTTCAGGACTTTGAAGGCCCTTTGAGCCTTATCCTGATGCTGCTTTCAAAAAATAAAATAGAGATTCGGGATATAAGAATTTCGGATATTCTGGATCAGTATCTGGAGTACCTGGACAAGATGCAGAGCATGGACATGGAGGTAACCAGCGAGTTCGTACAGATGGCTGCCCACCTGCTCTATATCAAAACCCGGACGCTCCTGGCAGGAGACAAGGAAGTCAGCGAGCTGGAAGTGCTGATGGAGTCTTTGGAGCAGCTCAAATGCCGGGACATTTTCTCTGCGGTGCAGCAGGTTGTACCGGAACTGAAGAAAGCATCAGAGCTGGGACTTCAGTATTATGCAAAGCTGCCGGAGCCCCTGCCCAAAAGCGCAAAGGAATATGAATACCGCCACGAGCCGGTGGATCTGCTGAAGGCTTTGTACAGTATCTATTCCAGAGGAGGCAAGGCCCCGGAACCGGATATCAGCCAGGCGGTACCCAAACGAATAATATACAGCGTCCGGGACAAGAGCCGCCAGATACTTCTGAGGCTGAAGACCGGCACCTCGTCCCTGCATGAACTTTATCAGGCCTGCCGTTCCCGCTCAGAGATAGTGGCTACTTTCATGTCCATACTGGAGCTGTGCAGCATGGGCAGCATACACATTGACCGCAATGGGGATGACTACAGTCTTGCGTTCATCGGCGGGGATGTGGACGAGATAATGGAAAAGATCCTGGAGTAAACGATGGTAGATATTGTATCCGTAATAGAAGCTATACTTTTTGCCGCTGGAGACAGTGTTCCTATAGCCAGACTTTCTCTCATCCTGGGCGTCAGCGAGGAGGAGATATCCGCAGCCGCCGCCGAGCTCCAGGAGCAGTACAGCTCCCAGCAGCGGGGAATGAGGATACTGCGGCTGGAGGACAAACTTCAAATGTGCTCCGCCCCGGAATTTGCCCCCTACATAGGCAAAGTGCTGGAGCAGAGAAAGGCTCCCGCCCTGTCCCAGCCCGCTCTGGAAACTTTGGCAGTGGTTGCCTATTTCCAGCCTGTGACCCGGGCCTATGTGGAACAGGTCAGGGGAGTGGACAGCTCTTACACCGTGGGCATGCTCTGCGAGAGGGGACTTATTGAAGAGTGCGGGCGTCTGGATGTGCCGGGGCGGCCGGTCCTTTTTAAAACCACGGATGTCTTTCTTCGTACCATGGGCATAAGCCAACTGTCACAGCTGCCGCCCCTGCCGGACATGACCAACGGAGAGGGCATACAGAAATTGCAGTCCGCCATAGATAAGCTGCAGAGCGGCAACAATAGTGAGCAGATATCCTTGAGTGAAATCACGGGAGAGACCGCAGAGGAGTGATGTAATTGGTCTGGTTGATCGTGCTGGGCATTATTGTCGCCATTATCGTGCTGATAATGCTCATCCCCGTGGGGGCAGACCTGAGCTATGTTGACGGGCAGGTCAGCGTTTCCGCCAAGGTCTGCGGAGTACTTATAAAGCTGCTGCCTAAAAAACCCAGGGACGAGTCTAAACCCCCAAAGGAAAAGAAGCCCAAAAAAGAGAAAAAGCCCAAAGCACCAAAAGCTGAAAAGCCCCCAAAACCCAGAAAGAAGCTGGAGCTGAACATGGACGAGAAGCTCTCTCTGGTGAAGGCGGCGCTGAGAGGCCTGGGTAAATTCGGGAAGCTTACAGTAGACAGGTTCATGCTCCACTATGTGGCGGGGGGCGACGACCCATACAACACGGCCATGACTTATAACTATGTCAATGCCGCCCTGTCATCTCTGGCCCCAATCTGCCAGCGCAGCTTTATAGTCAAAGACAGCGACGTGCGCACAGACGTGGACTTTACCCTCGACAAGTCTAAGATTGATGCGGGCGTCTGTCTGGTAATCCATATAGGGCAGATATTCCGTATGGTCTTTGCCCTGGCCTTTGGGGTCTTGGGTATACTGCTGAAAAACAAGCTCCGCCTAGTTAAGGAGAAAATCAGGAGAAAACGCAGCGGAGAAGATATGCCGGCTGAGAACGGTGAATCTGCTCAGACTGAAAATGCTGATAAAAAGATAAATACAGAACAAAATATACAGCAAGAGGAAAGGATGGACTCTAATGGACAATAACCCTATCGGAACTTTGATGCAGAACACTATGGAGAGCGTCAAGAATATCCTCAAGGTGGACACCGTTGTGGGCGACCCCATCTACACCCCCGACGGGATAACCCTCGTACCTATCTCCAGAATAAGCGTGGGCTTCGGCGGCGGCGGAGTGGAGTTCAGCGGCAAAAAGCCCGGAGATGATCGCCCCTACGGCGGCGGCAACGCCACCGGCGTGAAGATCGACCCTATCGGTTTTCTGGTAATTAAGGACGGCGTAGTGAGGATGATAAACGTCACTCCTCCCGCCAGCAACACTGTGGACCGTATCATAGACCTGGTGCCGCAGGTCATGGACCGGGTGGACGCCTTCATCGCCAAGCAGAAAAACGACAAGGTCTGAAAACTCATATTATCTGAATATGTGTAAATAATAAGCACTGCCTGAAGAAAGGCGGTGCTTATTATTAGGATATTTATTTCTGCGCTGGCCGCTCTCTGCCTGCTGCTGCTTCTCAGTCCGGGGGCCTCAGCACAGACGACACCTTGTCCCAGCGCTCAGTCGGCCATTGTGGTGACATCCAAGGGCCGCACCCTATATGAAAAAAATGCCGATTTCAGAGCTCTTATTGCCAGCACCACCAAGCTGATGACGGCTATAGTGACCCTGGAAAACGCCAAACTCAACGAATTGGTTGACATAACTGAAGAATGCTGCAATATAGAAGGCTCGTCCATGTATTTGAAAGCCGGGGAGCGCTATACGGTAAAGGAGCTGCTGCTGGGCCTGCTGCTGGTTTCGGGCAACGATGCGGCCCAGGCTCTGGCCCTTCATGTGGCAGGGAGCCCCGAGGCCTTTGCTGGCCTGATGAACGCTAAGGCAAAAGAGATTGGCATGGAGGACAGTCATTTTGAAAATCCCCATGGGCTGGATGCCCAGAGCCATTACTCAACGGCCCGGGATATGGCCAAGCTTATGTGCTACTGCATGGAAAACGAGAGCTTCAGAGAGATCTGTTCTACCAGGAGCTGTCTTATCAAAGGGCTTACTCTGGTAAACCACAATAAGCTTTTGGATATGTATCCAGACTGTGTTGGCGGCAAGACGGGATACACCCAGGCGGCAGGACGTTGTCTTGTGAGCTGCTGCGAGAGAAAAGGACTGAGACTGATTTGCGTCACTCTCTCCGCTCCCGACGACTGGAACGACCATATAGAGCTCTATGAATGGGCCTTTTCTCAGTTCAGTCTGAGAAATGCTGTGGAGGATCAGAGCTTCCAGGTGCCGGTGATCTCCGGCTATGAGAAAAGTGTGAGGCTTGTGCCGGAGAGCAGCATAGAACTGCTGCTGGACCCGGAGCAGGAGCTGACATTGAAGGTGGAATATCCCAGATTTGTCTTTGCTCCGGTAAATAAGGGGGAGACAGGCGGCACAATATGGGTTATAATAGACGGAGATACCGTGGGCAGTTGTCCGCTGATATACGAAAATGACGTGCCCCTATATATACCTCAGGAAGAAAAAGACAGCGGGTGAAATTCATAATGGCTGAAAGACTGCAAAAAATAATAGCAGCCGCCGGGATGATGTCCCGAAGAACGGCTGAAGAATATATCAGCGCCGGACGTGTCACCGTAAACGGCAGGCCGGCTGCTTTGGGTGACAAGGCCGACGCTGAACAAGACCGGATTCTGGTGGACGGAAAGGAGCTTCCGTCCACCGGGGATAAGGTTTACATAATGCTAAACAAGCCAAAGGGCTATGTGAGCACCCTGAAGGACGAGAAGGGGAGGAAGAACGTCAGTCAGCTGGTGCAGGAACTGGGCGTCAGGGTATACCCCGTAGGCCGGCTGGACCTGAACTCCGAGGGACTGCTGCTGATGACCAACGACGGGGATTTTGCAAATAAAATGATGCACCCATCCCATGAGGTGACAAAGACCTACCACACCTGGGTGCTGGGGAATAATATTCCTCAGGCGCTGGAGCGGCTGCGTCAGCCTATGGACCTGGACGGATACACCACCCGCCCGGCCAGAGCTGAGGCCCTGAAGCTTTTCCCGGGCGGGGCGCTGCTGTCCATCATTATCCACGAGGGCAGAAACCGCCAAGTGAGGAAAATGTGCGACATTGCAGGATTGAAAGTCACAAGGCTAAAGCGGGTGGCCGAGGGTGAACTGGAGCTGGGTGAGCTGGCTCCGGGGCAGTGGAGATATCTCAGGCCGGACGAGCTGGAAAGGCTGAGGTGAGAGCTGTGGAAGAAGATCTGCTTCAGCGCCTGGCTGAGGAGAGCCAGAGCTATTCCAAAAGACAAAAGGCCATAGCCAGATACATATGTGAAAACAGTGAGACCGTGTCCTTCATGACTTCCAGAATGCTGTCCCAGGCGGCTCAGGTCAGCGAATCCTCCGTGGTTCGTTTTGCCCGGCAGCTGGGTTACAGCGGCTATTCGGAGCTGCGGCGGGATCTGCAGCAGCTTATCAGGGACAGACTCAGCGCCCAGGAGAAAGAGGAGCCCGTTCAGGAGGCCGAAGCGCTCAAGCAGACGGTGGACACGGGAAGCCTAAGCCTGCGTTCCATAATGACGGGCCGGAACCAGCGGGCCTTGGAAGAGGCAGTTGAACTGCTGAATAGGGCCGACAGGATAGTTGTTCAGTCCGGACTGGGAATGGATGGCATAAATATTTATTTTGCCAACAGCCTCAGGGCCCTGGGCTTTGACGCCTGCTCCGCTCCGGGGGGACTTTCCAGAGAAATATTTGAGCTGGACGATAAATCGGCTCTGCTGATAATAAGCGGCAGCTATTTCTCCCAGCTTTTTGGCTCTGCCCGCTATGCCAGAGAAAAGGGAGCGGCGGTGCTGGTGGTGGCAGACGATGAGGCTGCTCCCATGGGAAATTATGCCAATGTCATGCTGCCGGGCAAGGGCATAATCGCTGTGGCGGCCCTTATAGAGGCTTTGCTTAGCGCCCTGGAAAACAGCTGCGGCAGGAGCTTGGATATGAATCTTGCAGAGCTTGACGCTTTGCACAGGGAGTACGATACATATGAATCGGGTGAAAACTGAACTGGCGGTCATAGGCGGCGGCGCCGCAGGACTCATGTGTGCCTGCACCGCTGCGGCCAGAGGCGTGGATACGGTGCTGCTGGAGCCCAACAGAATGCTGGGCAGAAAGCTGCGCATTACCGGCAAGGGCCGCTGCAATGTGACCAACAGCTGCGATATAAAGACCTTCATGGCAAACATACCCGGGGACGGGCGCTTCCTTTACAGTGCCCTTAACAGGCTTTCCCCCGCGGAGACTATGGCTTTCTTTGAAGACAATGGCCTGCCCCTTAAGGTGGAACGGGGCAGCAGGGTGTTTCCAGTGTCCGACAATGCAAACGATGTGGCAGGTCTTCTGACAAGACTCTGCGAGCGCAGGGGAGTCAGAGTACTGCACAGGAAAGCCATGGAGATACAGACAGACGAGGGAACGGTATCAGGCGTGGTGACGGATCAGGGGACTGTAGAATGCCGGGCCGCTGTACTGTGCACAGGAGGGCTGTCTTATCCGCTGACCGGCTCCGACGGGACGGGCTATACCATGGCTGAAAAGCTGGGCCATACCGTAAGCGGGCTAAGACCTTCACTGGTGCCGCTGGAGAGCGGGGATAAGTATTGCGCAGAGATGCAGGGCTTTGCCCTGAAGAACGTGACTCTCTCCGCTTACGAGAACAACAAGCTGATATACAAGGAGCTGGGTGAGATGCTCTTCACCCACTTTGGTGTTTCCGGGCCATTGGTGCTGTCTGCCAGCTCTCACATGCGGAACATGGGCAGCGCTGAGTACAGGCTGGAGATAGATCTGAAGCCGGGACTGGACGAGAAAAAGCTGGATGCAAGGCTTCTGAGAGATTTTGAAAAATACTCCAACCGGGAATTCAAAAACGCACTGAACGACCTGGCAGGCCGGGCAATGATACCGGTGCTCATTGAGCTGTCCGGCATCCCCGAGGATACCAAGGTCAACAGTATTACCCGGGAACAGCGCATGAAGCTTTTGCATCTGTTCAAGGCTTTTCCTGTATCCATCAGCGGCACGAGGCCGGTAGACGAGGCAATAGTCACTGCCGGAGGAGTCAGCACCAGGGAGGTAAACCCAAGAACCATGGAATCCAAATTGGTCAAGGGACTTTATTTTGCCGGGGAGATACTGGACCTGGACGGCTACACCGGAGGTTTCAATCTGCAAATCGCCTGGTCTACGGGATATGTGGCCGGGATGTCTGTGAACATTTAAGCCTGGAGGGGAAGCGTATGAAACTTAAAGAAAAAACCATTTTATATTTTTGCGCCATTATTCTGTTCATTGCGTTTGCTATGGGGCTTGCAGTGACTTCCGATTACGGAAAACCGCCAGATGAAAATACAGAGATAGGTATTCTTATGGGAAACCTGCGGGAATACTTGGGACTGTACTTTAAAGAAGACAGTCTGATAATGTATGGCTTTGATGCAAATAACTATATACCTATAAGTCAGAGCATTGAAATAGATCATGGGCAGGCCGCCTATTACCCCATAAGCCCACTACTGTATATGGCAAAAACAAATCAGATTGACATTAGCTCTGATTCGGTGTCACTTATATATCACTTATATACATATATTATCAGTTTTGCTGCAGTTATTGCGATATTTGTGCTGATAAAAAATATGTTTAAAAGCTCTGCCCTTGCACTGTTATGTGCGCTTATGCTTTTTATTACCCCCAGATTCTTCGGGGAGATGCATTATAATAACAAAGATATAGTATTGCTGGCCCTGGTGATAGACACCTGCTGCCTGGGAATTCTGGCAACAAAATACTGCAGGCCGTTTCATATCTTTCTTTTTTCGCTCCTTGCAGCCTTGACTGCCAACACAAAAATCGTCGGCTTGTATGTATATGGGGTGATTGGAGTCTTTTATCTTGTATATACAAGCGTATATAAAAAGTGGGGAGACGGTTCCAGAATAAAGGCAATGCTGGCTTCCATTGCTATGTTTTGCGCTTTTTATTATCTGCTTACTCCGGCAATGTGGCGCGATGTGGCAGGCTTCTTTGATTATTGCCTTTTTAATGCCTTCCATTTTTCCAGATGGGATGACTTAGTGCTGTTTGAGGGAGAAGCTTTGAGCCCGGCAGCCGGGGAATTGCCAGGAAGATACCTTATTACGCTCATATGCATCACTACACCGCTGTTTATTCTTGGCCTGGCAATATTAGGAGCGGGAAGATTTATGTTTTGCCTGGCCAGCAGAAAGCACCGAAAAAACCAGACAGAGATATTGCTGACTACTGGGATGATTTGCCTGTGTACCTTGCTGCCTCTGCTTATCGCCAGTATAAGTAAATCTATCGTATATAACGGATGGAGGCATTTTTACTTTAGCTATTTTGGTATTCTTGCATTGGCCTTTTACGGTTTGGAGCTGCTATTGGGCCGTTGGAAAAAAATATCCACTTTTGCGGTAATATTGCTCATTGCCGCAAATACTGTACAGATGGCGGCCAACCACCCATATCAGTTTGCATATTTTAATGTTTTGGCGGGCAAAGACGCTGGACAAAGATATGAAACGGACTACTGGGGAGTGTCAACAAGAGATGCCCTTGAATTTATTCTTGAGGATTCTACAAACGACGGGGCAACGGCTATATCATGGGGCACGGACAAGACGAGGCTGCTGCTGATAAATGCCTATAATGTTTTGCCGATGGATGAGGCGATGAAAGTTGAGCTGGTGTATGACTATTCTTCGGCAGACTATATTGTGGTAAACTCTACCAGCGGAATTGTTTGTGGTACGGATATTCCGGAGGATTTTTATCTTATGCATACCATTGAAGCTTATGGCGTACCTTTGACAGATATATATGCGCGCAGTGGGCGCTGAAAGAGAAAATGTAGCTCATACATGGAAACAAATACAGGTGGGGGTTTTTATGAAAGATTATTTTTCCATTGCTATTGACGGGCCTTCAGGGGCCGGGAAGAGCAGCCTGGCAAGAAAGCTGGCTGAGGCCTTTCGCTTTATCTATGTGGACACCGGGGCAATATACCGCACTCTGGGCCTTGCGGCTTACCGCCGGGGCATAGACCGGAAGGACGAAAAGGCGGTAATGGAGCTCCTGCCGAAAATCAAAATCGAGATGGGCTACAATGAGGACGGAGAACAGCGGATGTATCTGGACGGAGAGGACGTATCCGAGGAGATCCGTCTGCCGGAGATATCCATATGCGCCTCCGACGTGTCCTCCCACCAGGCGGTGAGGACGTATCTCCTGGAGATGCAGAGGGAACTTGCCAGAAAAAACAACGTGATAATGGACGGCCGGGACATCGGCACCGTGGTACTGCCGGATGCGGAGCTGAAGATATTCCTCACCGCCAGCAGCGAGGCCCGGGCAAAACGGCGTATGCTGGAGCAGAAAAGCAAGGGCATAGAAGAGAATTTCGAAGACGTACTGCGGGAGATTGAATACAGGGACAAGCAGGACAGCAGCAGGGCCGCCGCACCTTTGAAGGCGGCAGAGGACGCTCTGGTGGTGGACACCAGCGATATAGATTTTGAAGAGAGCTTCCGCCGGCTTGCAGAGCTGGTGGTCACCAGACTTTCCCCGGAAAGCGAGGGACAGCCGTGAGAGAGCTGAGAGTGGCTCAGAGCGCCGGATTCTGCTTTGGAGTCAGCCGCTCGGTGGATATGGCAGAAAAGCTCCTGGAAGAACATGAGAGCTGCGCCTGCCTGGGAGAGCTCATACACAACGAGGATGTGGTGCGCCGGCTGGAGTCCGGAGGAATGCGGGTCATACAGCGGCCGGAGGAATTGAAAGAGGGAGAACACGTGCTCATAAGGGCTCACGGTGTTTCCCGGGAAATCTGTGAGCAGCTGGAGAAAGCCGGAGGTAAGGTGGTGGACGCCACGTGCCCAAAGGTAAAGGCTATACATACAATAGTCAGCAGGGCAGCGGCGGAGGATCGCTTCGTCATTATAATTGGAATGCCGAAACACCCGGAAGTTGAAGGCATCTGCGGCTGGTGCGGGGATCACGCCGTATTTGAAAATTCTCAGGATTTGGAAATATGGCTGGATAAAAATACAGAATATTGGGGAAAACCAATAACAGTCGTGGTACAAACCACACAGACTCGCAATAATTTTACTGAATGTTGTAATGTAATAAAAAAAAGATGTACAAATGCGAAAATATCTGATACAATATGTCTTGCTACGTTCACGCGGCAGGAGGAAGCGGCAAAGCTTGCCTCGGAATGTGATGCCATGGTGGTCATCGGCGGGAAGCACAGTGCCAACAGCGTTCATTTGGCACAGATATGCTGGGAGCATTGCTCCAATGTCCAGTTCATTGAAAAAGCCTCGGAGCTGGATTTGGACAAGCTTGAAAAAGCCGATATTGTCGGACTCACAGCCGGAGCATCCACACCTGCGTGGATAATTAAGGAGGTAAGAAACAAAATGAGCGACGAAATCAAAATCGAAGAGACCCCAGTTGAGAAGGAAAAGTCCTTTGACGAAATGTTGGAGGAGACTCTCAAAACTATATATAATGGAGATAAGGTAACCGGCATTGTAGTTGCTATCACCGGCACTGAGATCAGTGTTGATCTGGGCGCCAAGTATTCCGGCTTTATCCCCACTTCCGAGTTCACTGACGACGGCGTCAAGGTGGAGGACGTTGTCAAGGTGGGCGACCCCATCGAAGCTGTGGTTGTGCGCGTCAACGATGTCGAGGGCACCGCTATGCTGTCCAAGAAGCGCCTGGATGCAGCCAAGATGTGGACCGAAATCGAAGAGGCCGTTGACAACGGCACCGTTATGGAAGGCGTTGTCACCGAGGAGAATAAGGGCGGCGTTGTCGTCAACGTGAAGGGCGTGCGTGTATTCGTTCCTGCCTCCCAGACCGATCTGCCCCGGGATGCCGATATGAGCCAGCTGCTGAAGAAGACCGTGCGTCTTAAGATCACCGAGGTAAACAAGGCCCGCAAGCGTGTGGTGGGATCTATCCGCCGCGTTGCTCAGGCTGAGCGCCGTGAGCGCACCGAGGCCATCTGGAATGAGATCGAGATAGGCAAGCATTACCACGGTGTTGTCAAGTCCATGACCAGCTACGGCGCTTTTGTGGACATCGGCGGCATCGACGGTATGGTACATGTGTCCGAGCTTAGCTGGGGACGCATCCACCAGCCCTCCGAGGTCCTCTCCGTGGGCGACGAGGTTGATGTCTACGTCATCAACTTCGACAAGGAGAAGCGCAAGATCTCCCTGGGCTACAAGGACCCCAATGCCAACCCCTGGACTGCTTTCACCAACAAGTACAAGGTGGGCAGCGTTGCCACCGTTACCATCGTCAAGCTCATGCCCTTCGGCGCTTTTGCAGAGATCCTGCCCGGCGTTGACGGACTTATCCATATCTCCCAGATCGCCAACCGCCGTATAGGCAAGCCCGAGGATGTACTCACCGTGGGCGATGTTGTGGATGCCAAGATCACAGCCATAGATGAGGAGAAGCACAAGATCTCCCTGTCCATCCGCGCCCTGTCTGAGCCCGCTCCTGCTCCCGCTGCTGAGGTGGAGGAAGAGAAGGAAGATAACGGCGAGGACGCTCTGGTCTATGAGGTCTCCGCTACCGGCGAAGCCACCGGTATCGTCCCCGACATGGGCGACGAGGAGTAATCCTTTATACTTGATAAGCTTTAAAAAGGCGCTGCTTTATGCAGCGCCTTTTGGCTTTTGTGTTCATTTTTTATCTGTCTGCGCTATCTTATCCTCCAGCCAGGCCAGAATATCTTTATAAACTTCGTACTTGTTTTCCTCATTGAGCATTTCGTGGCGGCCGCCGGGGTAGAGACGCATTAGCACATCATGGAGTCCGGCTTTACAGAAGGCCTTGTAGGCCCGTTCCACGCCCTTGCCGTAGTCACCCACCGGGTCCCGGGACCCGGACATGAAGTACACCGGCTGGGTCCTGCTCATGCTGTCTATATTCTTTTGATTTGTGATAAACTTGATTCCGCCCATCATATCCCGGAAGAGACTCACGGTGGCAACGAAACCGCAGAGAGGGTCGGCTATGTACTTGTCCACCTCGCTGTCCACCCGGGTGAGCCAGTCAAAGGGTGTGCGGGGATTTTCGATGCCCTTGGTATAAGCCCCGAAGGCAAGATCATTCAGAGCGTCGCCCTCCTTCCTGGGGCCGTAGAGCTTTACGGAGGCGGCAGCGGCGGCATATCCGCCCAAAACCAGGGCCTTTGCCTGATGACCGGTACCGCTGAGGATTACGGCGTCATACTTGTCAGGATGTTTGATAATATAAGTTCGGGTAAGAAAGCTGCCCATGCTGTGGCCGAACATCACATAGGGCAGGCCGGGATGTTCAGCGCTTATCCTGTCATGGAGCTTTTCCATATCCCGGACCACATAGTCCCAGCCGTCCTCGTCGGCAAAGAAGCCTTTCAGCTCTCCGGGGCGGATGGACTTGCCGTGGCCCAGGTGGTCGTTGGCAACGGCCAGATAGCCGTTGGTGGCCAGGTACTCCATAAACTCCGAATAGCGGTCCACATGCTCGGCTATGCCATGGGCTATCTGAACCACGGCCTTGGGCTCACCGTCGGGACTGCACTGCTTTACCCGTATCTGATTCATGCCTGTGGATGAGGTGAAATAAAATTCCTTGAAACTGGGCATGGAATTATCCTCCTTTGTGTGTTATTATCGTCTTTGTTATTATGATTTTACACGGCAGGCAAATTTTAGTCAATACACAGAAGGAGCCCATATGGAAAAGGTACTGGTAGTAAAAACCGAAAAGCTGGCAAAATTCATCTCCGGCAAGACCGGTCTGCTAAGGGATGACCGGGAGGAGATGCTGGACATCATAGTAAATTATCATGAGTTCATTGACCGCCCGGCGGCAGAGGAGGACCCCTCCTACAAGCAGATTATCCCCTATGTGGTGCTGACCCAAAAAGGCCGGGTATTCACTACACGGCGCCTGAACAAGGGCGGAGAAAGCAGACTCCACGGTAAACTGTCAATAGGTATTGGGGGACACATCAACCCCGTGGATGAGACAGACCGGCGCAGCGTGCTTATGAAGGGCCTGGAAAGGGAACTGGAGGAAGAAGTGTACATCCAGCATCGGGGGGAGCTGGTGCCCCAGGGCTTTATCAATGACGACGGCAACGGCGTGGGAGCCGTCCACCTGGGACTGTGCTTCGCCATGGAGGTAGAAGGGGAGGTCTCGGTGAAGGAGACGGAAAAGCTCAGCGGCGCCTGGATGAGCCTTCAGGAGCTGAAGGAGGAATACGACAATATGGAGACCTGGAGCCAGATAGCCCTGGCTGTTGCGGAATAAGGGCAGGGTTCAGGCCGGTAATCGAATATGATTCTCAGTGGCCGGGCTTTTGCCCGGCCGATTTTTATCTTAAGATTTCTTAATTTTCTTAAAAGATTGCAACAAAGACCGGGATTTCCCGTTATTAAAAGTACAGAACTAAAAAATCGGGAGGCCGGACCTATGAAGAAATCAAAGATATTGGCTGCTCTGTTGTGCCTGGTTTTCATACTCAGCGCCTGCGGAAAG
>CALWYF010000047.1 GCA_944385705.1 uncultured Oscillospiraceae bacterium
ATCCTGCCTCCTTCTATCTTCTCTCGCAGTTCCCCGGTAAGGGCCGAGAGATATATTGCGTCAAGTGGCATTGCATGTATTCTCCATTATCACGGCAAAAAGCCGGTTTATCCGCTCCAGCTTTCCCTGAAGATAGAGCCAGCCGAAAAGAGCTTCCAGCCCCGTTGCGGCATGGTACTGGCCTATATCAGCATTTTTAGGTACGGTATGTACATGGGCGTTGCGGCCCCGCTTATATATGGCCAGCTCATCTCCGTCCAGAACATTCAGAAGCTTCTCTGCTGCGGCGGCCTGTGCGGAGGCCTTCACCATTTTCACGGTGCTTTTATGCAGGTCCAGCAAAGCGGTGTGGCCGCTCTGGCAGAGCATACTGCGCACCAGCAGCTCATAAACTCCGTCACCCACATGGGCCAGGCCCAGTATGCTTATTTTGTTTACATCCCTGACTTCCATCTCCGGGAAAAATCCGTACATATCTTCACCTAAGGCGGCAGGGTGTTTTCACTCCCTGCCGCTCCCCTTTTTTAATTATTCTCTGCCGGCCCGTCCTCATGGGCAGCGCTGCCTATGGGCAGAAGAGGTTCCTCACCGGATATCAGGCCAAGATTTCGCTGCACATTGGTCCAGCCCTCCCGGTCTATAGTGACCTGCCTTGGCTTTGCCCCCTCATAGGGGCCAACTATACCCAGCTCCTCCATCTGGTCCACAATGCGGGCAGCTCTGGAATAGCCCAGCTTCACCCGGCGCTGGAGCATGGAAACGGAGCAGGAGCCTGTCTCCAGCACAACTTCCACAGCCTGGGGCAGCATCTCGTCAAAGCTGCCGGCAGGTCCCTCGTCGTGGGAATCTTTACCGCTGTCGTGGGAGTTCTTGTCCTGGGCGGCCTTGTTCATGAACTCCTCGATCTCGGAGTTCTGATTGGTGACTCCGGCCCCTTCTTTTATAAACTGAATTACTTCCTCCCGTTCCTCATCTGAGACAAAGGCTCCCTGGATACGGGTGGGCTTGCCGCAGCCAACAGGCGAGAAGAGCATGTCCCCCATGCCCACCAGTTTCTCAGCTCCGGCCTGGTCCAGTATTATCCGGCTCTCCATGGCGGAGGAGACGGCAAAGGCTATGCGGGAGGGAATGTTTGCTTTCATCAGGCCTGTTATCACGTCTGCCGAAGGACGCTGAGTGGCGATTATCAGGTGCATTCCGGCGGCGCGGCCCATCTGGGCCACCCGGCAGATGCTCTCCTCCACTTCCTTGGAGGCCACCAGCATCAGGTCTGCCAGCTCGTCTATGACAATGACAACCTGGGGCAAGGTCTGCTCACCGGCATCCAGGCAGTGCTTATTATAGCTGGCCAGATCCCTCACTCCCACCTCGGAGAAGAGGCGGTAACGCTTGAGCATTTCCACTACCGACCACTGGAGGGCACCTGCGGCCTTCTTGGGGTCGGTGACCACCGGGACATACAGATGAGGTATGCCGTTATATATGCCCAGCTCCACCATCTTGGGGTCTATCATGATAAGGCGCACCTCGTCGGGCCGGGCCTTATACAGCAGGCTGAGGATGAGGGAGTTCATGCACACGGATTTACCGGAGCCGGTGGTACCGGCAATGAGCATGTGGGGCAGCTTTGCGATGTTACCCACAACGCACTCGCCGCCAATGTCCTTGCCCAAAGCAAAGCTGAGCTTGGATTTGGCGTTGACAAACTGGGGGGATTCAATGATGTCCCGCAGGTAGACGGTGCTGACAATCTTATTCGGCACCTCTATGCCCACGGTGGAAATCTTCTCCGGGATAGGCGCAATACGCACATTTATAACGCCCAAAGCCAGGGCCAGGTCTCCCGCCAGGTTGGTGACTCGGGAGAGTTTAACTCCCTGCTCCAGCTCTATATCATAACGGGTGACTGTGGGTCCCCGAGTGACGCCCACTATGGAGGCATTGATGCCAAAGCTTCTGATAGCCCCCTCCAGTCGGCTGCGGTTCACGGCAATTTCGTCTCTGGCATCCACCGTGGCGGCGCCGCCGCTGTGCAGCAAGGATGTTGGCGGGAACTCATAGTCTCCGCTGTCTCCTGCGGCGGATATGGCCTGGGCCACTGCCTGAGCCTCCGCTTCCACTTCAGCCTTAACGGCCTTCTTTCCCTTAGGCGGGTCGGATATCTCCCCGCTGAAGGACACGGGCTTGAGCTGCTCCCGCTCTTCCCGCTGCACTGCCAGAACCACTCCTGCAATGCTGGCGGCCTCTTCGGGAGTGAGGGGCATGACATCGTCGGTGGGGCCCAGGCTGGGCTCCTTGATAATAGGTGTCTTTTTCCCGCTCTCTTTTTTCTTCTCTTCCTTAGCTTCGCTCTCCCGCTTCTCCTTTACCTTTTTCTCAGGTTTCACTTTGCCCGCCTTGCGTTCCGGCTTGGTCTCTCCGGCAAAGGGGTTTAGAGGCTCCCTGCTGTCTCCGGAAAAGAGGAAGCGGTCATCCTCTTCCTCCTCCAGGGGAATATCCATCATACTTTCCCGGGTAATGCGTTCTATCTTTCTGGCCTCGGTCACAGGCATTTTACCGGTAACTGAGCCCACAGGTGCCAAGGCATCCTCATACATGGAGGGGTCGTAGGGTGCGGTAGCTCTGATCTTTATCTGCTGAGCCGCCTTCTTGAAGCTGCTGCTGAAGGCACATATGGCGCAGGCAATAAAGAACACCACCAGCACCGGCAGGGCGCCATATATGCTGAAGGCCATCTCCAGCCCTATAGCCAGCAGACCGCCCAGAGCGCCCGCCGATTCAAGATACTGGCCGGACTCAAAGAGCTGCCCGGCAGTCATTTTTAAATCAAAGTCCGCCTGAAAGGGCGGCTCGTAGATTATGAGGCTCACTATAGCCGCCATAATCAGCGGCAGAAGCAGAGCGCAGAAGCTGCGGAGCATAACCGGGCGGCCTCTGTGAAAGCCAAGGATTATCGCCGTGAGCAGGAAGGCCGGCGCCGTGAGCCAATAGCCCCAGCCCACCAGGCCCTTCAGCAGATTTGCAAAAAACATTATGAAGGAGCCCTCGGAGCGGAAATAGCTTATAGTCACAAAAACGGCAAGAAACAGGAATATGACCGCTCCCACCTCCCGGCGGATAGGTACTACCGGCTCCTGTGGCGGCTGACTTGCAGTCTGCTTCCCACCCTTCTTTGAGGAGGAACTGCTCTTGCTGCTGCCGCTCTTTTTTGTTGTTGTGCTTTTCTTCTTAGTCTGTGCCATTAAAGAGGTCCTTTCTTTGGCGTATGTTGTAAGGTATATATCAGAATATCATGTACAGGATAATGGACAGCACGCCCATCACCCAGCAGTAATAGGCAAAGCCTCCGAACTTACCCTTGTTGCTTATGTATTTCAGCAGATTTATGGCTGCTATGCCTGAGAGCATTGCTGCCACCATGCCTACAAGGTAGGCCGGGACGCTGGCCCAGTTTATGCCCTCTCTGAAGGCATCGGCCAGGCTGAGGATATTGGCCCCCAGCACGGCGGGTATGGACAGGAGGAAGGAGAATTTAACCGCAAAATCCCGGCGAAGGCCGGTGGCTATGCCGGCGGTAATGGTGGTGCCGGAGCGGGACAGGCCGGGGATAGTGGCCACGCACTGGCACAGGCCGATTATCACCGCGTCCAGTATGGTCATGCTCCGCTCGGTCTTCTTCCCCGGCTTCATCCTGTCGGAAACATAGAGCATACAGCCGGTGAGTATGATAGCTACGCCGATAAAGACATTGTTATAGTATAAGGTCTCTATCATGTCGTTTATTGGCAGAATAAGGAACAGAGGCAGGGTGGCCATTACAATCATAATAAAGGTTCTGGCCTGGGGATATCGTTCCCGGGGCTGCCCCGCCAGGGGACCCAGATTGGCAAAGGATATCACCTCATAGAACATCTCCTTAAGATCCTGCCAGTAGACAATGAAAATGGAGGCCAGAGTGCCCAGGTGCAGCAGCACATCGAAAAACATGTGCCCCTCTTCGGATATTTTGAAAAGATTGTTTACTATAGAGAGATGCCCGGAACTGGATATAGGCAGGAACTCCGCTATACCCTGGACAAGGCCCAGTAAAACTGCTTCCCATATGCTCATTGGCACATACCCCCACGATAATCATAAATTATATATTACCACATTCTTATGTGAAAGACAAGACTTTGAGAACTTCAAAGCGGCCGTACTGATCAAGTCACAGCAGCCCGTTCCCGGTCAAAAAAGCGGGAGCTCAGAGCTCCCGCTTGATTTACTGTTTCTGTTTTTCCATCTCCCCATGGAGGTATGACAGGGCGTCGGACAAGGTACCCAGCTGGTCTATAAGCCCGCTGTCCACCGCCTCCCTGCCGTATATGACGCTGCCCACGTCGTTTGCCAGCTCGTCGGTCTTGCTCATGTATTTCACATAGTCCTCCCGGCTGATATTTGAGTGTTCCGTCACGAAGGAGACTATCCTCTCCTGAATACGTGAAAAGTAATTGTAGGTCTGGGGCACACCGATGACCACGCCGTTTATTCGCACCGGATGGATAGTCATGGCAGCCGAGGGGGCTATCATGCTGCGCTTTGCAGCCACTGCCAGAGGCACACCTATGGAGTGGCCTCCCCCCAGCACCAGGGACACCGACGGCTTCTTCATCCCCGCTATCAGCTCCGCTATGGCAAGCCCAGCCTCCACATCTCCCCCCATGGTGTTGAGAAGCACCAGAAGTCCCCCTATCTCCGGCGACTCCTCGATTGCTGCAATGAGCGGAAGAACGTGCTCATATTTTGTGGTCTTTGCGTCCTCAGGCAGTACCTGATGTCCTTCTATCTGTCCCACTATGGTGAGACAGTGTATACTGCCGCTGGAGCTTGAGCCAAGCTCCTTTATTTCTTTTATCTCTTCCATGCCTTCACCTCCCGGATATTTTGCCCGAAAGGCGGCGGAATAAATCGGAGAACTTTACTCTTCTTATCGGCAGTAAAAACGGCGGGAAAAATTCTCCCGCCGTTTTATGGATAAAAGTCTTATTTATCAGAGTAGGCGGCCAGCACGCCCTTATAGGTCATATAGCAGTCAAACTTGGCCACCACCTCAAAGGGGGCATGCATGCTCAGCACCGGGACACCGGCGTCAATGGTGTCAATATTACGGTTTGCCATGAACATGGCTATGGTACCGCCGCCGCCCTGGTCCACCTTGCCCAGCTCGCACAGCTGCCAGACCACGGACTTCTCTGCAAAGAGGCGGCGGAGATAGGCCACCAGCTCGGCGGAGGCGTCGCTGGTGCCGGACTTGCCCCGGGCGCCGGTAAACTTGCTGATGCCCATGCCGTAGTTTATTTTGGCCTCACTGCGCTTCTCGGAAACCTCGGGGTAAAGTGGGTCGTAAGCGTTGCTAACGTCGGCAGAGAGGCAGAAGCTCTTCTCATAGCAGCGGCGCAGAGCCACGCCCTGGCTCTGGCACAGATCCTCCATGAAGCAGTCAAAGGCGGCGCTCTGCATACCGCTGACGCCGTCGGAGCCGGTCTCCTCCTTGTCCGCCAGTATGCAAACGCAGGTACGCTCAGGCTCTTCCACATCGAAAATTGCCTTCAGCTCAGCATAGGCGCAGACCCGGTCGTCATGGCCGTAGCCGCCGATAAGGGAGCGGTCCAGGCCTATCTCACACACGTCATAGGCAGGTACGGCAGTAAGCTCGGCGGAGAGGAAGTCCTCCTCGCTGATATCGTACATATCCTTGAGGATGCTGAGCACCGCCAGCTTTACCCGGTCCTTGCCCTCGTCGGCATAGGGCACGGAGCCGATGAGGATCTGCATGCCTTCTCCGGTGATTCCATCTTTCATAGTCTTTTTCATCTGGTCCGCTGCCAGATGGGGCAGAAGATCGGTTATGACGAACTTGGGCTCACACGGCTCCCGGCCGATGGATACATCCAGCACTTCCCCGCTCTTGAGAACCACCACACCGTGAAGCTCCAGGGGTATGGTTACCCACTGGTACTTCTTTATGCCTCCATAATAGTGGGTGCGGAAGAAGCACATCTCGTCGCTCTCGTATAGGGGTATCTGCTTTAAATCCAGGCGGGGCGCATCCACATGGGCTCCCGCAATCACAGCCCCATGGCTCAGATCCTGCTTGCCGATCACCGCAAGCATAAGGGCCTTGCCCCGGTTGTTGCGGTAGAGCTTCATCCCTGGCCTTAGCTCCATGCCCGGCTCATACTCAATGAATCCCCGTTCCTCAGCCATGGCAATAGCGTTCTTCACCGCCTCCCGCTCTGTGCGGGAATCGTTGAGAAAGTCCATATAGCCCTGGCAGTAATCCTCCAGCTCCAGGCGCTCCTGGGCATCTATCAGGTCATAGCCGTTTTTCTGCTCGTAAAAGAGTTCTTTTCTCATGTCATCCATTGTTCAATATCTCCTTAAATAATTTCATGCAATCCTTTTTAAAATCCTCAACCTTACCGTCGTTGCGAAGAATATGGTCACAGATCTGTTCAAAATAGGAGTCGGGGTGCTGAGCTTCTATGCGTAGCTGGGCATATTCCCGGCTGATACCGTCTCTGGCCATGATGCGCTCTATTCGCTTTTCCCTGTCTGCCAGTACAGCAACGGTGTAAGTGCAGCGCTTTGCCTGGCCTCCGGCAAAGAGTTCTATAGCGTCTATGGCGGCGATACGTCCGCCCTCCATGGCAAAGTCGCGTAGTCTACGTTCTATCTCCATGTCCACATATCTGTGGCTTATGGAATTGAGCTTTTCCAAAGCCTTCGGGTCATTGAAAACCATAGCGCCCAGGGCCTTGCGCTGGAGCACTCCCTCCCGCACCACGCCGGGGAAGGCAGTATCTATCTCTTCCAGCAGTTCCGGGTTAGTCTCCAGGAGCCGGTGGTAAATGTTATCGCAGTCCAGCACCAGAGCTCCCAAGCTCTCCAGAGCTTTCAATGCTGTCGTCTTTCCTGAGCCGCTGCCGCCGGTTATGCCTATGACCTGCATATTCTCCGCCAGGGCCTCTTCAATTTTCTCTCTGGGCAGAGCACCCTGCCGCAGTATTTTATAGGGGATCCTACTCATGTCGATAATTGTAGACTCAAAGCCCAAACCGCAGGGGCCCCCGTCTATTATCCCCTCAATTTGACCGTTAAAATACTCGTACACCTTCTGGGCAGTCTTGGGGCTCTCAGATCCGGAGGGGTTTGCCGAGGGGGCGGCAAAGGGTACCTGGGCCAGTCTCAGCAGTTCCAGAGTCATCTTATGCTCCGGGCAGCGCAGGCCTACTGTATCTCCACCGGCCAGGACTATGGAGGGGATATATTTTTTTGCCTTCATTATTATGGTCAGCGGGCCGGGCCAGAACTTTTTGGCCAGGGCCCTGGCAGCCTGGGGCACGTCTTCACAGTATATGTCCATCGCCTCCGGGCCGGGAACCATCAGAGACAGGGGCTTCACGGAGGGTCTCCCCTTCACCTCGTATATCTTTTCCACCGCCTCCGGGTCCAGGCCGTTGCCGGCCAGGCCGTAGACCGTCTCCGTGGGCACGGCTACCAGTTTTCCGGCTTTTATAAGTTCCGCCGCAGGAGCCAGATCGTCTTTAAATATCTTCGTCTCCATTTTTATCTATTCCTCCGCCTGGGCCTGGAGCCGGGCAGTTTGGTCGCTGGTTATAAGACAGTCGATAAGCTCGTCCAGGTCTCCGTTGATGATACTCTGTAAATTAAAATTTTTCATATCCCCGCTTAGCCGGTGGTCGGTGACCCGGTTCTGGGGAAAATTATAGGTGCGTATGCGCTCGCTGCGGTCCCCGGAACCAATCTGGCTGCGGCGCTCACTGGCCAGGGCCGCATTTTTCTTGGCCTGCTCCTGCTCATAGAGCTTGGAGCGAAGTATCTGCATGGCCCGGTCTTTATTCTTGTACTGGCTGCGCTCGTCCTGACACTCCACCACCAGACCTGTGGGCAGGTGGGTTATCCTGATGGCGCTCTCCGTCTTGTTTACATGCTGGCCTCCGGCCCCGGAAGAGCGGAAGGTGTCTATCTTTAAGTCATTCATGTCCAGCTTGAAGTCCACTTCCTCCACCTCCGGCAGCACTGCCACGGTGGCAGCAGAGGTGTGGATGCGGCCTCCCGACTCGGTAACGGGGATACGCTGGACCCTATGGCCTCCGGCTTCAAACTTCAGCCGGGAGTAGGCCCCCTGGCCCTCTATTACAAAACTTATCTCCTTTATGCCTCCCAGCTCCGTCTCACTGATGTTGGCGATCTCCAGCCGCCATCCCTTTGATTCGGCATACATGCTGTACATGCGAAAGAGGTCGGCGGCAAAGAGCATGCCCTCTTCCCCGCCAACGCCGCCCCGGATCTCCATGATGACATTCTTGCCGTCGTTGGGGTCCTTGGGCAGCAGCAGTACCTTTATCTTCTGGGCCAGTTCCTCCCGCCGGGCCTTGGCCTGAGCGTATTCCTCCTGGGCCAGCTCCTTCATCTCTGCATCGACCATCAGCTCCACGGCCTCTTCCATGTCCTGTCCCGCTTTTTCGTAGGCAGTGTAGGCCTCCACCACCGGGGCCAGTTCCCTGGCCTCCCTCTCATAGCGGGCATAGGCGGAGGCATCGGAATAGGTCTCCGGCAGTTCCAAACGGGCGCACAGCTGTTCATATTGGTCTTTTAAGCTTTTCAGTTTCTCGAACATACCTGACTCCACATATAAGATAACACATTTTAGCACAAAGAAAATTTAAAGTAAACAGAGAAACGGCAGCGCCATACTGACGCTGCCTTGACTCTATTTATTTTTCAGCTGCCCAGGTAAGCCTTCTTCACATCCTCGTTGCTCAACAGCTCCGCCCCTGTTCCGGAGAGACCTATGCGTCCGGTCTCCAGGACATAGCCGGTGTCCGCCGTCTGCAAGGCCATGTTGGCGTTCTGTTCTATAAGCAGAATAGTCACGCCCTGGCGGTGTATCTCCCGGATAATGTCGAAGATACCTCTCACGATAATGGGCGCCAAACCAAGGCTGGGCTCATCCATCATTATGAGTTTGGGCCGGCTCATAAGGGCCCGGGCAACGGCCAGCATCTGCTGTTCGCCGCCGGAGAGAGTACCTCCCGGCTGCCAGGAACGCTCCTTCAGTCTGGGGAAAAGGCTGTATACCCACTCGATATCGTCCTTCAAATCGTCGTTGCGGAGATAAGCCCCTATCTTCAAATTTTCCAGCACCGTCAGGTCGGCAAAAATTCTCCGTCCCTCAGGGACCAAAGTTATGCCGCGCTTCACCGTTTCCGTGGGGTCGGCAGCGGTGATGTCCGTTCCCTCAAAGCTGATTGAGCCGCCGGAGGGCTTTACCAAGCCGGCAATGGCCCGAAGGGTGGAACTTTTGCCTGCGCCGTTTGCGCCTATAAGAGTGACGATTTCCCCCTGCTTTACATCAAAGGATATGCCCTTGACGGCCTCTATGCCGCCGTAGCTCACCTTTAAATCCTTTATGCTTAAAATGACGTCGCTCATTCCACCACCCCCAAATATGCGTCGATGACTCTCTTGTCCGCCTTGACAACATCAGGCGTACCGGAGGAAATAAGCTTACCAAAGTCGATAACGTAGATACGGTCGGAAAACTGCATGACCAGATCCATGTGGTGTTCTATCATCAGTATGGTCAGGTCGTGTTTCTTCCTTAGCTCCACGATATACTCGCCCAGCTCCTGGGTCTCCTGCGGGTTCATGCCGGCTGCAGGCTCATCCAAAAGCAGGAGCTTGGGATTTGTAGCCAGAGCTCTGGCGATTTCCAGCCTCCGCTGTATACCATAGGGCAGAGAACCGGCTATCTCGTCTTTCAGATGGTCCAGCTTCTGCTCGGCCAGCAGCTCCATGGCCTCTTCCCTCATGCGGCGCTCTTCCCGGGCGCTGAGGCGCAGCGTGGCTGAAAAGACGCTCTGCTTTGCCCTCATATGCTTTGCAATCAGAACATTGTCCAGCACCGGCAGTGCAGAGAAAAGCCTGATATTCTGGAAGGTGCGGGCAATGCCCATGTAGGTTATTCTGTCAGGAGTGGGAGCGTAAACCTTGTCGGTCATGGCGTCCGGGTCCATGGTCTTTGCCAATTCAATACGCCCGGCAGCATGCTCCTTCAGTTCCCCGTTCAAAGCCTGAGTTTCTTTCTGCAGCCGCAGCTCAATGTCCTTTTTCTTTTTCTCAAAGGCTGCATAGAGCTCATCCCGTTTTGCCTGTTCCTGTTCCTGTACCTTGTCCAGTTCCGCCACGGTGAGCTGTTCCGCTTCCTCGATCTCGGCGGTGCACTGCAGCTGGAGCCTGTCGATCTTCTTCAAAACATCCGGGTCGTCCATGCCGTCATACCTGGCGGTGAACAGGCTGCCGTGGCTGCCGAGGTATTCCTTGGCCATTTTACCCGTTGGGTGGTTGCGCACTATGGTATTCCCCATGAACTCAATGCGGCCGTTGGTAGGCTGATAAACGCCGGTGACGCAGTTGAAAGCTGTGGTCTTGCCTGCGCCGTTGGGGCCGATAAGGGCCACTATCTCCCCTTTGTTGACTTCCAGGGACAGGTCGTTCACGGCAATAACGCCGCCGAACTGCATGGTTATATTGTCCAGGCGAAGTATGTTTTCACTCATTTTGCGGCACCTCCTTCAGACTTTGCGGGGGCCGTTTTCTTTAAGCGCCCAAGGCTTCTGAACACGTCTGAAAGCTCTTTGTCGCCGAACAGACCCTTACGGAAGAAGAGCACCACCACCATGATGATAACACTGAACACCACCATGCGGAAGCCGCTGTTGAGGAAGGGTACCTTTGCTGTGACGGAGGCGTAATAATAGATATCGTAGCCCAGTATAACTACGCCAAGAATAAAAGCGCTCCACATTTCGCTGAACTTCCGGGCTCCGGCCTTGCGGCGGCGAAGCACCAGCAGAGCAGTAATGCCAACAGCCAGCAGAGCGAGGGCAATTACAAAGGCCCAGTAGCCGCCGGCAGTCTTGAAGCTGGTGGGCACGTCCAGGAAGCGCAGCCACCATTCACTGCAGGCCATATAGAGGAAAGCCGCAATGGTGCTGCCGGAGATGGAGCCGATGCCGCCCAGCACCACTATCAGAAGGATCTCGTAGGTCATGGTGGAGGTAAAGGTCTTGGCCTGGACCTGGTTCATAAACATGGCCAGCAAAGCACCTCCGATGCCGGCAAAGAAGGAGCTTATAATAAAGCTCATGCGTTTGTGTTTTGCCAGGTTGATGCCCATGGCCTCGGCAGCCACCTCATCCTCACGGATGGCCTTGAAGGCTCTGCCGTAGCTGGAATTAATGAGCAGGACAATGAGCCAGATACATACGGCTGCAACTGCAAAGGCCACAAAGGTACTGAGCCTCAGCACGATTTGTCCCTCTGAATTGGTTATATTAAAGCTGGCAAGGGTTGGGAAATTCTTCAGGGCATTGGCGCCGTTGGTCACCTTTCCCAGGGCTTCCCACTGGAAGATAGCACGGATTATCTCGGCAAATCCCAGAGTGGCAATGGCCAGATAGTCGCTCTTAAGCTTCAGCACCGGAAGTCCAATAAGCCAGGCAAAGAATGCGGCAACAAGTCCTGCACAGATCAGGGCAATTATGGCGCCGATGACAAAGCCTATGGCGCCGCCCACACCACTGCCGCCGAACAGGTTCTGCATAGACTCGGTTAGGGAGAAGTTGATGGCAGAGCCGTCAAATATGTAATAGACGCTGGCGCGCTCAGCAACGGGTATAGTCAGTATGGCAAAGGTATATCCGCCCAGGAGCATGAATCCGGCCTGGCCCAGAGAGAACAGTCCGGTAAAGCCGTTAAGCAGGTTCATGCTGGCGGCCACCAGAGCGTATACCGCACCCTTCTTAAGGGCGGTGAAAACGATAATATTTTTATTGGGGTCCAGGGTATTTTCCAGCACTATCACCAGCGCAAGGATAGCCAGAACTCCCAGGAAGGCCAGGGCGGAGCCTTTTTTGCTTTTCTTTTCAAGTGTTACAGCAGACATAAAAGCACCTCCTCAGACCTTGTCGGTGACCTTCTCACCAAACAGGCCGGTGGGCTTGAGCACCAGGATAATGATGAGCAGGGCAAAAGTGAAAGCATCGGAGAATACGGTGAAGCTGGTTCCTTTGATAATGTTCTCACAGATGCCTATGATGAAAGCACCGATAACTGCACCGGGGATGGAGCCGATACCGCCGAACACGGCGGCCACGAAAGCCTTCAGGCCGGGCATGGAACCGGAGAGAGGCACAATCTGGGTGTAGTTGGTGAAGTAGAGCAGGCTGCCTATAGCGGCAAGGGTGCTGCCTATTACAAAGGTAAAGCTGATAACGGAATTGATCTTTATTCCCATGAGCTGGCAGGTCTCAAAGTCCTTGGCAGCAGCCCGCATTGCAAGGCCGATCTTGGTCTTGTTGATAAGTATCTGGAGCACCACTACCAGGGCAATCACCAGAAACGGGGTAATGATAGTGACCCACTTGGTGCTGGTGCCGTAGATGATAACGGACTCGCTGAGGAATGGCAGCCTGGGATAGCTCTGGGGCAGTCCGCCGGTGTAGTATGTGGCAAAGTTCTGGATAAGGAAGCTCACACCGATGGCGCTTATCATGACGGACATACGGGGAGCGCTGCGAAGGGGCTTATATGCAACTCGTTCTATGCAGAAGCCCAGCGCCGCTACAGCCACTATCATCAGCGGCACGGATATATAAAGCGGCATGGTGGCCGAGGCATAAACAAGAATAAGGCCGGCTGTCATAAATAGGTCGCCGTGGGCAAAGTTTATCAGGCGCAGTATGCCGTAGACCAGAGTATAGCCTATTGCAATCAGCGCATACTGGCCGCCCACAGAGATACCGGACAGCAGGATGGAGACAGCAAATTGCACTTATTTCTCTTCCTTTCATTGCTTGGACTGCCTCGTAAAGGGCCGAATTGCGGCCCCTTGCGAGACAGTCCAGGTCTTTCTGTTAAAACCGTTTGGCGAGGGCGAAAGCCCTCGCCAAAACTAATGCCTATGGGTCAAATTTTTTGTCGGTTTTCTCTCAGCTGGCGACCTTCTGGCTGCCGCCGGAGACCCAGGTGTTATTGGCGGTGTCGGCGATCTTGATGAAGGCGGTGTCGCGGACAGCGTCGCCGTTCACATCGTCAAAGGCGATGTTGCCGGTAACACCCTCGTACTGGACATCCCACAGGGCGGCCTGGACGGCGGTGGAATCAGTGCTGCCGGCAGCCTTGAGTGCCTCAAGAGCTACATAGTAAGCGTCATAGCCCATGACGGAGACAGCTGCAATGTTGTCGTTGCCGCCGTTATTGGTGAGGTTCTCGGAGCTGGAGTTAATGAACTCTTTGAAGCCTGCGTCAAACTCGGGGTTGGCGCCGTCGGCATAGAAGGTGGAGACACGCAGGTCAACGCTGCTGTCCTGAGCGGCCTCGAGAACGGTGTTGTTGTCAAGAGTATCGGAGCCCAGGATGGGAATGGTCAGACCCATATCCTTGGCCAGGGCCACTATCTGGGTAGAGTAGGCAATGGACACGGGGCAGAAGATAACATCGGCGCCTTCAGACTGAGCCTTGTTCAGGTAGCTGGTGAAGTCGGAGTTATTCTGGGGGAAGTTATCCTTGGTGACGGTGCCGCCCAGGCCCACGAAGGCCTCCTCGAAGTAGTTCATCAGTCCGTTATCATACTCGTTGCCCAGCTCGCCCAGCAGGTAGGCCTTAGTGGCGCCCATCTGCTCGAAAGCATAGTTGGCAAGGACGGTGCCCTGGAAGGGATCCAGGAAGCAGATGCGGAAGTAGTAATCATTGCCGGCAGTGACCTGGGGGTTGGTGCAGGTGACGCCGATGGCAGGGATCTGAGCTCCCTCAAAGGTGGGGCCGGCAGCAATAGCTGCGGAAGAGCCGTAAGTACCCAGAACAACGCTCACGCCCTCAGAAACCAGCTGAGCGGCGGCAGTGGGGGCACGGTCGGCAGAAGAAGCGTTGTCGGCAGGGACCAGCTGCACAGTATACTCAACTCCGCCGATCTCAACGGTGGGGGTCAGGTAGTTGGCATACTGCATGCCCAGATATTCCTGCTTGCCGCCTGCTCCGGAGTCGCCGGTCAGGGGCTCGAACACGCCTATCTTGACCACGTTTTCACCGGCAGGGGCCTCTTCGGCAGCGGTGTCGGCGGCGGAAGAATCTTCAGCGGGAGCCTCGGCAACGGGAGCGCCGCCGCAGGCGCACAGGGCAAAGACCATGATCAATGCCAGTGCAAGTGCAATAACTTTTTTCATTTTTGTTCCTCCTGTTTTGTTTATTACTACGCTTGGTGTCTTTAAACTGCGGACACCTGTAGCTCAGTAACGATATTTTGATTATGAACTATAGAATGATAAATTGCAATATTATTAAATGACCAAATTCATTTTTAAAAAGCTGTAAAATTTATGTAAATTAGACAATTTTAGGGCCGGTTTTCCAGTCCTGCCCGGCAAATCTGTCTTTCTGTGACGCATAGAGCAGGGTAAACATATCATGGGCAGATGCGCCAAGGGCGAACAGATTAGAAGCTTGTGGGCCCAGATATTTGACATGAGCCGGTTTGGTGACCACATATATTGTGGTTTTATTGTCAATATCCCGCAGATATCTCCTTCCTCTCTCGTTTGCAGCCAGGAGCCTGGCATAGGGCGGGATACCGTCGGCCAGGCCCTTTTCCACTCCCAAAACAGCACACAGGCACATGCGCCTTACTCTGGCCAGAGGAATGCGCCGGGCAGCTGTCAGCTTCAGTATCTCTTCCAGAGAGGATGCTGTTTTCACAGCAGAGTATAGGCGCTGTCCCACTCCGTCCCCGCCGTCCGGCAGAGAAAGATAGCTGTTTTCCCTCAGCATACGCAACCGTGACATCAGGGCAAGCTCCCACCGATCTGCATCCAAGGCAGCTCTCCCCTGCTGCATTTCCCGGCGGAAGACCTCCATAGCAGCCTCGGGTATGTGCTCACTTGGATCTTTTCCCAATCGCAGCATGTCTCTCAGCTCTGAGGCGGAGCGCAGTTCCCCGTCTCCCGGCTGGTCGTGTCCGCTGCCCCGACGCTCCAGGGTAAAGGGCCTCAGTCTTAGGTTCAGCTGTTTTATGGCCTTGAGATACTCCACGGCCAGGATATTGTTTGGCTTTTCCAGCAGGGCGGCTGCCTCCCCCAGCTGCCCTGCCAGCAGCTGCTGTCGGGCAGCGGCAAAGGACAGCCTGGGTTCTTTGTCCATCAGCTGCTTTATCTCTTCTATTATATTTTTACGGTTTAGCTGGCAGGCCAGCTGCTCAAGCATATCCAAAGACCCGTGCTCGCTGCCGAAGCTTAGATAGTTGCAGCCCAGCCCCGCAAGCATGGAGACCGCACCCCGGGCAAAGCCTTCGGCGGAGGATATGGCCCAGGGCAGCGGCAGCTCAAACACCAGGTCGGCTCCGCAGCGGCAGGCGGCCTCGGCCCTTGCAAACTTGGAAAAGATCGCCGCTTCCCCCCGCTGTACATAGTCCCCGGACATGGCGCAGACTATTACCGAGTCTTCGCCCAGAGCTTCCCTGCTGGCTTCTATCTGCCAGGCGTGGCCCTTGTGAAAGGGATTATATTCGCAGACTATTCCGATTATGTTCATGAATACTCCTTTGCGGGTAAAAAGGACTTGCAATTTTCCCCAATTGTATTAAAATAAATAAAGCAGAGTTCTATATGATTTTACTCAAGGGAAAGAAGATTTACAATAGAAAGGAACAAAATAATGAAAATTCTTGTAATCAACGCCGGCAGCTCCTCCCTGAAATACCAGCTCATCGACATGGAGAACGAGCAGGTCATAGCCAAGGGTCTCTGCGAGCGCATCGGCATCGACGGCCATCTGAAGCACACTCCCCTGATAGGCGGCAAGAGCGTCTTTAATGAGGACGTGGCAATGCCCACCCACGCTGAGGCCATAGCCGCCGTTATCGACAAGCTCACCAGCAAGGAGTACGGTGTGGTCAGCTCCATGAAGGAGATTGACGCCGTCGGCCACCGTGTGGTCCACGGCGGCGAGAAATTTGCCTGTTCCGTAAAGATAGACGATTCCGTCATGGCCGCTCTGGAGGAGTGCACTCCCTTTGCTCCTCTTCACAACCCTGCCAACATTACCGGCACCAACGCCTGCAAGGCAGTTATGGGCGATGTGCCCATGGTTGCTGTGTTTGACACTGCCTTCCATCAGACAATGCCTGCCAAGGCCTTTACCTATGCCATTCCCTATGAGTATTACAAGAACGACGGTATCCGCCGCT
>CALWYF010000048.1 GCA_944385705.1 uncultured Oscillospiraceae bacterium
AGGCTGCCATCCTCCCGGAGAGCGTAAACCAAGCTGTCTCCGTAGATGGAGGTGGCCTCCAGGCCGATCACCACATCACTGAGTTGCATGGAGCCAAGCGCCGACACGATTCTTTCTGACAATATTTTAGCACCGCCAAGGTTGTTCTGCACAGAAAAACTGGAATGCTTACTGCCGTCTGGTTTCATCAGGTAAGCCACATTGTTTTTGCTGCTCACATCAATGCCAACGAATAATGGATTCACAATTTTCACCTCCCCACATGGAGATTTCAGGCCAGCAGGCTTTGAGATACCCATGATAACCGGAGCATCCGCAACCTCGCGTATCAGAATCATTCCGGAACAGGCCAATGCGATAGCCCTCACTGCTAAAAGGGCGGCCTTATCTCCGGCAAACAGCCAATGAGTTTGCAGCTAACTTCCGGCTCAGGGGAACAGACTAAGAATGAAGCAGCCTTGTGGCTCAACCAGGAGGTGGAGAACTTAACCCTGCTGTCCTACAGCTATTGTATCACGGGCACCTCAAAGCCTGCTGATACCTGAATTTATTAACTTTGAAACTTATTATACGAGGAGGTAGAGTCTTGAAGCGATTTTTAAAGATCCTGGGCCTGGTGCTGCTGATACTTGTGCTGGCTCTGGCCGCTCTGGTTCTGTGGCTGACGGTGAGAGAGTACAAGCCTGAGGCCGTGGAGCAGCTGGAAGTCAGCTCCGTCGATGAACCGGAGGAGGTCTCCCTTGACAGTGAGCTGAACATACTCAGCTGGAACATCGGCTATGCCGGTCTTGGTGCGGAGAGCGACTTTTTCATGGACGGGGGCGAGGACTCCCGCTCCGCCGATGAGGAGCAGGTGCTGGAATATCTCTCCGGCATCCGGGAGAGTCTGGATGCAACGGAGGTGGACCTGGCCATGCTCCAGGAGGTGGATATCGACTCAGGCCGAACTTACCGCATAGATGAGAGAGATTATCTGTCCCTGGGCTCCGGGGTCCACGCCCTGAACTATGCCTGCGACTTTGTTCCCATCCCCCTGCCCCCCTTGGGACGGATATACAGCGGCATCTATACCACCGCACCGTCTCTGGACATAGGCGACTCCCGGCGCGTTTCCCTGCCCTGTCCCTTCAGCTGGCCGGTAAGCACCGCCAATCTCAAGCGCTGTCTGCTGGTGTCCTATATTCCCATTGAGGGCAGCGACAAGGAGCTGGTGACTGTCAATCTCCATCTGGAGGCCTACGACGACGGGGAGGGCAAGATCGCCCAGACCAATATGCTCAAAAGCATAATCGAAGGTGAATATGAAAAGGGCAATTACGTCATTGCCGGCGGGGATTTCAACCAGATATTCCCCGGCGGCCTGGAGGCCTGGCCCAACACCCACCCGGAAAACTGGATGCCCGGGGTCCTGGAGGAGGATATGCTGGAGGAGGGCTGGAGCTTTGCCTATGACCTGGATGTACCCAGCTGCCGCCTGCTGAACCAGCCCTATGACCCGGAGGACACGGAAAACACCCAGTACTACGTCATCGACGGCTTTATAATCTCCCCCAACGTGGAGCTGGTGGAGGTTGAGACTCTGGACCTGGGCTTTGAAGACTCCGACCACAATCCGGTGGTGCTCACCGTCTCCCTGGCTCAGTGAAGGAAAAGGGTCTTAAAAAGTCTCTCTATTTACAGAATGTTGATAAAAATATCTTTTCTTTGGGGTATACCAGTATAAAGTTCACCGGAAGCATACAGGTGGACAGCTTCTGGAGAGGGAGACGATGATGAAGCCTCGCACCAAACTTGTGATACGTTTCCTGCCGGGCATTATAGGCGGGCTGCTGATAATACTGCTCTTTGTCACCGGCCGGGAGATAGAGCCGGAATTCATCCTGCGCTACATCCCCGCCGGGCCGGTACTGGCCCCGATAATGCTGCTGGCCATGTATACTCTGAAGAGCATATCGGTCTTTCTGCCCATGCTGCCCCTGCAGCTGGCAGCAGGCTATCTCTTTCCCCCTCCGGCAGCCATATCCATAAACGCCGCAGGCTACGCCCTGGGGGCCTGGATATCCTACCGTCGGGGCCGCCGGGCCGGAGCGGAGGCCATGGATCAGCTCATGGCGGAGCATCCCCGCCTGGCCAAAATAGTATACGGCAGCAGCGACAGTCAGGTCTTTCTCTCCTTTCTGCTGCGGGTCATAGGTATGATACCCATGGATGTGACCAGCATGTACCTGGGCTTTACCGGCGTGGCCTTCCTGCCCTATATGCTTGCAAGCATTGCCGGAGCCCTGCCCAAGATAGCCGCCATCACCCTTATGGGTGACAGCATAAGGGACCCCTCTTCCCCCGCCTTCATCTTTTCCGCCGTCTTCACTCTAGCCCTGAGCCTGCTTTCCGCCCTGATCTTCTATGTTTACAAAAGAAGGGCCGGCAACAGGCAGGACAAAGGCAGAAGTGAACCATGATATTAACTGTAAATATAAAGAGGGCCTGTTGCAAAATAGGATTTTGAAAAATCAGGTAAAAGAAAAAGTTATCGAGAACCTGTCAATGTGACGGTTCTCGATAACTTTTTTAATGCACAATTTTCCAGTTTGGGCCTGAAAACTGCATTTTGCAACGGGCCCTAGTTCATATTATAACTTTATATCTTTTATACGGTTTTTAATTTGCCGGGCTTATTTGCTCTGGTTCCAGCCTGTATTGCCGTCGGTGAAGCGCATATTTCTGAGATTTGTGGGATAGGCGGTGTTCACCGTGGCGGGAGAGGGGAAGCCTGCGCTGCCGCCGGTGGCGCAGCCGCCAATGTATTGCACCACACTGTCCCATATGGGCTCGCTGCTGCTCTCGGCAACCTTGCTCAGCCCCGTGGCCGTTGCGCCGCTCTCGCACAGGTCGGTGCATTCGTGGAGATACTGGGCCCCCCGGGTCAGGGATGTGGTGACCTTATAGCCGCCGCCCTCTTTCAGTTTCTTTGCTATGGTGAGCAGAGTGCCCAGGGCCAGGATGAAGCCGGGGAAGTAATCCAGAGGCACGCCGTTGAGATTCACCGGCTTTTCCAGACTGCCGTTTCTCACGGACAGGCCGGTGATATCCTCCGCCAGAGGCGCCCAGCCCGGACGGTCTTTCCACACGCTGTCGGAGAAGCACATGAGATTTGAATATATCACGTTGGGGTTGAGAGCGCGGATGTCCTTCTCGGACAGGCCGAACTTGTCCAGGGCGCCGTTCTGATAGGAATAGGTTATTACGTCGGCTTCTTTTATAAGCTGTTTGGCCCGCTCCAGCTGCTCCGGGATGTTGAAGTCCAGCTGGATGGACTGCTTGCCGGCCCAGCCGTCAAACTCCAGCATGGCCTGCTCCTGCTCCACATACCTGCCCCGGCGTATCATCAGCACATCGGCGCCGTACTCCGCCAGGATGCGGGAGCAGGCGGGCCCGGCAATGATATGGGTCAGGTCCAGCACCTTGATTCCGGACAGGGGGCCTCTGGAATTGGGCTTGCCCCAGTCGGGCACGGGGCCTTCGGCCTCCTTGTCCTGGCGGATAAGGGGCATGGCCTTTACCGCCTTGCCAACTTCGCTGCTCTCCCACTCCTCCCGGCTGCGGATCATGCAGCCGCAGGTGTCGCAGTCGAAGGCCAGCTCCTCCAGCTCCAGGGCAGTGGAACGGGCGGTGATCTCCGCTATCTCCTTCCTGTCCTTTTTGATGGACAGCATTGCGTATTTCTCCGAGGGCTTGGACAGCCCCAAGGCCTTTACCAGGCGCTGCTGCTGATTCTGATAGTACACATGGAAGGACACGTCTCTGCCGTCCTTGGCCCTGTATTTATAGAAGGAGCCGTTAAGGGCGTTGTTCACCATGGTGGCAGACTTGACCCTGGCCTTTGTAAATTCCTTGCCGCTATGGTCGGCCATGTAAAGACGGATCGCCTGAAGGCCTGCAAAGGCCACGTCACACACCGTCTCGGCCCCGACAACATCGTCCCCGCGCAGGCTGCCTATCTCCGTTGCCACGCTGCTGCAGGCAGACAGTACAGCGGCTATGGCCGCCGTCTGCAGCACCTTTTCCTCCTTGAAGAGCTTTTTCACGCCGGGCCTGCTCTTGGCCAGCAGAGCAACTGCCAGAACCCCCGGGAAGGGATTTGCCTGGAAGCAGGATTTGTTGAACTGGGCCTCTCTTCCCGGCTGGGCAACGAAGGTGGTGGGTATGGGCTTGATGCCATAACGCTTCACCAGGTCTTCAAATATGACCTGGGCCTGCCGGGCTTTTTTTGTCAGTACAGACTGAGTCGACATGTTCTGTTCCTCCTTAAAAGCTGTTGTTTCAATATATGATTTTTGATTATACCATTTTATACCATACCTTTCAATAGCGGCTTCCGGCTAATTCTCCGGCAGGCCCGCGGCCTGTTTTTCGCCGCCCTTTCCTCCCCTTCCGGGCTAAATCTTAATAAATCTAAAACTCGTTTTTCCCCGGGAACAATTGTCTTTTTTTAACTGTCATTATAATTGGTCAGAGATAATTAAGCCTGGGATAAAGCAAAAAAAATTTCCAAATACTGTGAAACTTTTTCAGCGTCATAACGTCTATTATGGTAAACCAGGGAAAGAGTCAGAACATCTCGACAGACAGATAAAAGGAGACCGACCATGACACGCTACAACAATGAAAATTCAGGACGGCATCTGAGCCGTCCCGCCGGCCGGAGAGCCTCCCGGCGCAGACGCAGAAAGGGCTCTGCCATTGCAGTATCAATGCTTATTCTCTGTACGGTGATAATGGTCTCCGCCATAAGTTCTGCCCTGGAGCTGTGCATGCCGGACGCCTTTGCCGACGCCGAGCCCATGAGCCCTCTGAGCAGTTCCCAGCCTGTCAGCACCCCCTCCCGGACCTCAGGCTCCGGGGCCGTCCCCGACAGCGGGGCGGGCACGTCGGCTGAAAGCGGCTCAGCCGGCCAGGACAGCCAGGCTCAGCCCTCAGTCTACGACTACTCCCGGCCCGTGCCCCAGTCCCCCGCCGTGGACAGCAGCTATTTTGACGACGCAGTATTCATCGGCGACTCCCGCACCGAGGGCATGATAACCGCCAACGGCTTATACAACGCAAAAGCCTTTACCCACAAGGGCCTGACGGTGGACACCGCCTTCAAGGATCTGGTAGTGTGCATAGACGAGCAGTACTACACCGTGGTGGACGCCCTGAGCCACACCGACTTCAACAAGGTCTACATCATGCTGGGCATCAACGAGACCGGCTGGGTCTACAGCAGCAAGTTCATTGAGGGCTACGGCAAGATAATCGACGCCGTGAGAGAGGCAAACCCCGACGCGGTCATCTACATACAGGAGATACTGCCCGTATCCAACAGCGTATCTACCACCCACGACTACATAAAAAACAGCAAGATAGACGAGTACAATGAGCTGCTGCAGCAGCTGGCTGAGGAAAAACAGGTATACTTCATAGACACCGCCAAAGCCGTAGCCGCCTCCGACGGCAGTTTGCCGGAGGATGCGGCAGTGGACGGGATCCACATGAAAAATTCCTATTGCCAGAAATGGCTGGATTACCTCATGACCCATACGGTGAGCGGCTGAAAAAGATAAAAAAGCAAGATGGAGGTCTACTATGAACGCATTGAAGAGAATCGCGGCCCTTATTCTGGTCCTGGCAATGACGGCGGCCCTGGCCGCCTGCGGCGGCAAAAGCGTCAGCTCCATAGACGCCCAGGCGCTGGCAAATGAGCTGATGGAAAAGGTTGACTTTGTGGATGAGTTGAACCAGATAAGCCCTGAAATGGTCTCCAAGCTCTACGGTATAGACAATGCGGAAGAATCTTATGTCTACATGGGCAGCGGAGCCACCGCAGAGGAAGTGGCAGTTTTCAAATTTGCCGACGAGCAGGCCGCTAAAGACGGTCTTGCCAAGGCTGAACAGCGCATCGCCTCCCAGAAAGACAGCTTCGCAAACTACATCCCTGAGGAAGTGGCCCGGCTGGACAATGCCGTTATAAAGCAGAGCGGGGAGTATCTGGCCGTGTGCGTCTCCGAAGGCAGCACCGCAGCGGAGATAATCTCCCGGTATATGTAAGTAATACAAATAAAAACGCCTGTGAGGAAGGTCCTCACAGGCGTTTTTATTCTTATTCCTCCAGGCGCCCAGTCTCTGTTTTAAAGAACACGTCGCTGCCCTCCCGAGAGAAACCGACAGTGCAGTTCAGCGCCTCTCCGCTTTTGTCCAGAGAGCTGAAGCTCACCTTTCCCTCTCCCAAGTATTCAAGTTCCGAGGGCTCAAAGGCCACAGCCTCCAGGCCGCAGTGCTGACAGTAACCCTCTGCATCCATGAATGCCAGGCGGATATACCCGCTCTCATCCTCGGTATACATCACCACTCCCACCAGCCCATATGCCCCGTCCGATGCAGGCACACTGGCCAGGATTTTTTCGGCCTCGTTTTTGCTCAGAAAGGTGGAGTTCAGCCTGTCTTCCGTCCACTGAACTTCAGCGCTCTCCTCAGGTACAGCGGGATCAGCAGCTCCATCCGGCTCTGCCCGGGTTCCGGCCCCAGAGCATCCGGTCAAGAGCAAGGCAGCCGAAATCAGGGCCGCAGCGGTCTTTTTTATCCTCATATCCATAGTGCCTCCTTTTCCGGTCTCAGGACAGCGGCTCCTGACTGAAGCAGGCAGTCACGGCAAACACGCCCTCATAGCCCAGTTTTTCATATTCCTCAGGATGGGCAAAATAATCAGGGTCATAGGATATAACTTCATTTTTATCCGTGAAGGTCTGTATCACCAGAGCTATATCCTCACCGTATTCTATTTCTTTCCGCTGGGGCAGATATGCGGTAGTACAGCCCATGCCCTCCAGCTCTTCGTCTGCCTCTCCGTGTCTGGTACTGGCACTGAAGCCGGACTGGGTCTGCACGGCAATACGGCAGCCCGCCGTCAGATCCTCAAAGCTCAGGGCTATGCGTCCGCTGCTCTCATCCAGACGCTGACTGTCCAGCATATATTCCACCCACTGTCCATCCTCCAGCTTCCAGGTAGTTATTATCAGGCTCCGGACTGTGTCGTCGGCTGAAAAATCAAATATCGTCTGTCCTGTGGAATACGGCAGGCCCACATTATTCAGTGTGTCGTCGGCTGAAAAATCAAATATCGTCTGTCCCTCCATGCCGCCCAGCAGCTGAGCCATCTTCTTCTCATCCTCGTTCAGCTTGGCAGGTTCAATGTACATTTCATTCCCTTCCGCCGTCTTCCCGTCCTGCTCGACCCCTTGGCCGCAGCCTGACAGGGCAAGCAGCAAGGCCGCCGTCAGTAAAACAATGCCCCTTTTCATCTTTTAATCCTCCTGTTTGTCTGTCTGCTGCTCCGGCAGCTTTTCCGCTTCCACTGCAGCCACCGGATTCCAGCCTCTGCCGAAAGCCACAAAGAGCAGCGGCGCAAGGGCGCGCAGGACCCTGGGCAGTAAATTCTCCAAATCCATCCCCAGCATATAAAGGAGCTGAGATATAAATATGCTCCATTCCGTCAGCTCCGCCCAGTAAAAGGCCAGCAGCCCCTGGTCGTTCCAGGCCTTTAGCATCATATAAAAGTCCAGAACTATCATGAGAAAGGCGGAGAGCAGCAACTCCTTTCTGCTGATTTTCCTGAAAAACAGCAGGCCTCCTATGAGCAGAACCGCAAAAAACAGTATTCCGTATATTATCAGGGAGCGGGTGCTGTCGGAGCTGATGCTTCCGTCAGGCAAAGTCACTATGGCAAAGCGCAGAAGCCAATGCACTTCCAGGTGAAAGCATATCCAGCTGGCAGCAAGGCAATATACAGGAACTCTCCACCAGGTTTTTTTCACTGTAAACCTCTCTTTCTGCTTTTGGTCAAGATTTTTTATCCCGGAACCTTCCAGCCCTTGGGGGGTGCGGAGATATAGCCGCTGCCCCGGAGCAGGAAACGCCAGGGATAGTCCGCCGCCTCTCCGGCATAGTCGATGTTTATCCTCTTATCGGTACAGACCTCCGGGGCCTCCCCTTCGGCCTCCTCTATATACAGCTCATCACCGCACAGGTCCATGCCGTAGTGCTCCATGCCTATGCCCAGGGCCTGAGTCAGGTTCCCCGGGCCCCGGCAGAGCCTGACCAGGTCCTCCGTACCCCGGCGCTCCATCATCAGCTCTATACCCTCAATGGGCTGAAGGGCCCGTATCAATATCGCCTCCGGCCGCTCCTCCGTGCTGGCCACCACGTTCATGCAGCTGTGAAGGCCGTATATCCGGTACACATAGGCGTAGCCCCCGGGGCCGTACTGTATGGCGGTGCGCTTGGTGCGCCGGGCCTTATAGGCATGGGAACCGGCGTCCTCCGGGCCGATATAGGCCTCAGTCTCCACGATTATCCCGGCGGTGAGACCTTCCGGGCTCCGGTGCACCAGCTTCTTTCCGATGAGCTCCCGGGCCACCGTCAGTCCGTCCCTTAAATAGAAATCCCGCTCCAGCTTCATCCCCCGGGATTCACCTGCCTTTCTCCTCTGGCCCGGGCTTTGGGCCCGGCCTTTTTTATCTTTAATACAGGATATACGATATTCATGGCAAAAGCAAGGGAGGCTCAGGGAGTATTTTCTGGAAAAGAAAAAAATTTACATCCCTTTTCTCCCTTTTTCACAATAATGCATTGACAGTGTTTCGATGGTATGCTACACTTTTGACAATGTGTGAACGAATATTCACGAGATTGTCAGTCAAATACTATTATCAAAAATCAGGAGGTATCACCATGGCTTACAACGGCTTTGCCATAGACAAGTATCTGGATGCAGCGGAGGTCACCCGCCAGCTGGACGAGCTTATAAAGAAGCCCGTGTATTCCATTCGCAAGGACAAGCTGGAGGACTACGTCCAGCACTATTTTGAAGAGAAGTGCCCCAAATCCAAGGCCATGATAAGCGAGGCCAAGAAGGTCATCCCCGGCGGCGTGCAGCACAACCTGGCCTTCAACTATCCCTTCCCCATAGTTATCACCAAGGCTGAGGGGGCCAAGCTCTATGACCTGGACGGCAACTGGTACTACGACCTGCTCCAGGCCGGCGGCCCCACCATCATCGGCAGCAACATGCCTGCGGTGAGGGAAAAGGTTATCGACCTGCTGAACACCTGCGGCCCCTCCACCGGGCTTTTCCACGAGTACGAATACAAGCTGGCAAAGAAGATCTCCGAGTTGGTGCCCTCGGTGGAGATGTTCCGTATGCTGGGCTCCGGCACCGAGGCCTGCATGTGCGCCGCCAGGATAGCCCGCCTCAAGACCGGGCACAAGAACCTGCTCAAGATGGGTGGAGCCTACCACGGCTGGTCCGACCAGCTGGCCTACGGCATAAGAGTCCCCGGCACCAAGGGGCTGCTGTCCAAGGGCGTGCCAAACTTCGTTTTCAAGCACACCGACGAGTTCTTCCCCAACGACCTGGAAGACCTGGAGAGGAAGCTGAAAGCCAACCGCTTTAACGGCGGTACCGCCGCCGTGTTCATCGAGCCTGTGGGCCCGGAGAGCGGCACCCGCCCCGTGAGCCGCGAGTTCATCCGGGGAGCCGCAAAGCTTGCACGGGACTACGGAGCTCTGCTTATCTTCGACGAGGTGGTCACAGGCTTCCGCATCGGCCTCAGCGGCGCCCAGGGCTACTTCGGTGTTGACCCTGACCTCACCATCTTCGGCAAGATAGTGGCCGGCGGTTACCCCGGCGCCGGCGGCATAGGCGGCCACGCCGACTGCATGGCCCATCTTGGAGCCGGGCTGGACTCCTCCGGCAAGAAGGTCTCCAAGGCCATGTGCGGCGGCACTCTGGCAGCCACCCCCATATCCTGTGTGGCAGGCTACTACACTTTGTGCGAGATCGAGCGCACCAATGCCTGCGAGGTGGCCGGGCGCATGGGCGACCGGCTCACCAAGGGGCTTCAGGAGCTTATCGCCAAATACTCTCTCCCCTTCGTGGCCTTCAACCAGGGTTCCATTTGCCATCTGGACAGCGTTGGTACCATGCACTTTGTGGTTGACTGGAAGAAGCCCTGGACTATCCCCTGCGTCCTGAAGGAGACCGGCATCCGCCAGAAAGAGATGGAGCACATGGGTGCAGCCTACATGGCCGAAGGTCTGGTAACTCTGGCCGGCTCCCGTCTCTACACCAGCGCCGCCTACACCGAGGAAATGATAGATGATGTGCTCAGCCGCTTTGACCGGGTCTTTGCCAACTGCGGCAGAGTGGAGGTATGAGCATGTACTACAGCGAGGCCCAGGCCCGGGACCTGGTGGTAAAGGCCGGCCATATGCTTCAGGAAAAGGGCCTGGTGGAGCGCACCTGGGGCAACATCAGCGCCCGCATCTCGGAAACACGCTTCGTAATCACCCCCAGCGGTCTGGCCTACGAAACCATGAGGCCGGAGTATCTGGCCGTCTATGACTTTGCGGACGGCAGCTGGCAGGGGCCCTATAAGCCCTCCAGCGAAAAGGGCATACACGCCGACGCCTACCGGCTCAGGCCGGAGGTGGCCTTTGTCATACACACCCACCAGGACATGGCCAGTATCTGCGGCATAAGGGGAGAGGGCCTGGACGCTCATGATCCGCTGCTGGGGGACAGAGTCCCCTGCGCAGCCTATGGCCTGTCATCCACCAAGAAACTTCGCCGGGCTGTGGCAAAGGAGCTGGAGGCCAATCCCCAAAGCAAGGCAATACTCATGCGCCGCCACGGTGTGCTGTGCGTAGGAAAGGATATGGAAGAGGCCTTCAGTCTGGCCGACAGGCTGGAGGAACTGTGCTCCGGTCGTTTCACGGCCCTTGTTGAAGCTCCCGCCCTACCCGCTTCCCCTGAGGAGCTGGGAGACAGTTTCCGGGATGGGGACTATTTTACCCTGAAACTTGGCGGTCAGGAGCGCCGCTGCCCTATCTACCGTAAAAACGGAGACGCTGCCGCAAGCCTTCACGCCGCCATATATAAAAATTCAGATGCTCAGTGCATACTTCACTGCCGGGACGCCTATGTTCTTGAGGCCAGCCGCCGTCTCAGGCGGCTGCGGCCCATGCTGGACGATCTGGCCCAGATCGCCGGAGCGGATATACTCTGCGTTCCTCCGGAGGAAGCCAAGGTCCTCAAAGCCCTGGAAGGGCGGAGCGCCGTTTTGATTAAGGGGCAAGGAGCCCTGTGCATAGGAGACGCCCCGGATGAGGCCAGGGCGGTACTGCGTCTGCTGGAAAAAGGCTGCCGGGCTCAGGCCTACGCCGACGCCATCGGCGGCTGCCGTCCTCTGAGTTATGGGGATGCTCTGCTGCAAAGGATCGTCTTTGTAAAGAAATACTCAAAGAAGAAACAGCGGGGTTAGACTATGCTGAAGAAATTCAGTCCTGAAAAGCTGGAAGATATCCTGGAAACCGGCATAGAGATTTTTGCCGACAAGGGGCTTCACGGAGCAGGCATGGCCTCCATAGCCCAGCAGGCCGGGGTGAGCGTCGGCGTGCTTTATAAATACTACGCCAACAAGGAAGATTTTTTCCGGGCCTGTCTGCACCACAGCCTCAACTCTCTGGAAAGCCTGCTTCAGGAGGTAACCTCCAGAGAGGACAAGCTTCTCAACTACAGCCGTCAGCTCATCCGGGCCCTGCAAAGTTTTTCCGCCCGGCACCCAAGCCATATAAGAATGTATCATCAGATAACTGCTTCCAGCGGGGAGCCGGCCAGGCAGCTGGCAGCCGAGATCGAAGGGCTCAGCTCCCGCCTGTATACCCGGCTCATCGCCGATGGCAGCAGCAGCGGCGCACTGCGCCGGGACATTGACCCGGCGCTCTTCGCCTTTTTCTTCGACAATCTTCTCATGATGCTCCAGTTCTCCTATTGCTGTGACTATTATAAGGCCCGTATGGAGCTGTACTGCGGCGGTATGCCGGAGGACAGTCTTGTGGAGGAGCAGCTGCTGAGATTTCTGGAGTCGGCCTTTACCTTTGACAGAAGTTTGGTCCCCCACGGGGATTAATGAGGTGAAAATGATTGACATACGTACTTGCTTATGATATAGGTACAACAGGCGTAAAAACCTGCCTCTTCTCCGTAGGAGAGAGAATAGAGCTGCTCTCCAGCAGTCAGCAGGGTTACGGACTGTACATACTGCCCGACGGCGGGGCAGAACAGGACAGCGAGGAGTGGTGGCAGGCCATGTGCGCCACCACAAGGGAGCTTTTCTCCAAGGTGGATATCAGCCCCTCAATGGTAGCCGGGATCTCCTTCTGCTCCCAGATGCAGGGCCTGGTACTGGTGGACAGAGAGGGTATACCGGTGCGCCGCCCCATGAGCTACATGGATCAGCGGGCAAAGGAAGAGCTGCGCCGGGGTATTGCCAACGGGATACAGGTGGCGGGAGCCAACATCTTCAAGCTCCTCACCAGCCTGCGCCTAACGGGAGCGGTGTCCAGCAGCGTAAAGGACCCCCTGTGGAAATACAAGTGGGTCCAGGCCCACGAGCCGGAGAACTTCCGCCGGGTCTGGAAGTGGCTGGACGTGAAGGAATATCTTATACTCCGCTGTACCGGCGAGGCTGTGATGACCAGGGACAGCGCCTTTTCCACCTTCCTCTATGACACACGAAAACACCGCCGCTGCTGGAGCGAGAAGCTCTGCTCCATGTTCGGAGTAAATATAGAACATATGCCCCGGCTGGCGGAGGCCACGGAGCAGGTGGGCACGCTCACTCCCCGTTCGGCGGAGGAGCTGGGCCTGGCCCCCGGAACACCTGTCTTCGGCGGCGGCGGGGATGCCTCCCTCATCGGCGTGGGCGCCGGGGCCACTGCCCTGGGCAGCACCCACATCTACTGCGGTACCTCCGGTTGGGTCTCCACCGTCTGCGACCGGCAGCTGGTGGACGTGACGGCCATGATAGCCGCCATCGTCGGCCCCCAGAGCGGGCGCTACAACTACTTTGCCGAAATGGAGACGGCAGGCAAATGCCTGGAATGGGTGAAGGACCATCTGGCCCTGGACGAGATAGGCATATACCTGAAAAAGCAGGATGTGGCTGAAAGTCAGGAGGCGGTGTACACCAGCCTCTACGACTACATGACGGAGACGGTGAAGGATGTCCCTCCCGGCTCCGGCGGCGTTATATTCACCCCCTGGCTCCACGGCAACCGCTGCCCCTTTGAAGACCCCAGCGCCGCAGGAATGTTTTTCAACATCCGCCTGGACACCGGCAAAACCGAGATGATAAACGCCGTTTTGGAGGGCACCTGCTTCCATTTGCGCTGGATGCTGGAGTGTCAGGACAGAAAGCTGAAAACTTCCGATACTCTCCGTTTTGTGGGAGGCGGAGCCCTGTCTCCGGTTACATGTCAGCGCCTGGCGGACATCACCGGCCGCAGGATAGAGGTGGTGGCCAGTCCTCAGAACGTTGGCTCAGTGGGAGCTGCCGCCGTAGTGGCGGTGGGTCTGGGCCTCATACCGGATCTGGATGTGGTGAGTCCCTTTATTCCCGTCACCGCCGTGTATGTGCCGGATATGGACAGGCACAGCGCCTATGAGCCCTATTACCGGGTCTTCAAAAATCTCTACAAATCAAACCGCAGCAATTTCCGCAGTCTCAATAATATCCATACTTGATTCACGGGAGGAACTTGCATGTCAAAAAAAGAAGTCGTACGTTCACTGAAGTTTCTTATGTTCTCTGCCTCGGCAGGCATCATTGAGATAGCGGCCTTTTCTGTTCTCAATGAGCTGACCCACTGGAGCTACTGGCCCTGCTACCTCATCGCCCTTGTGCTGTCGGTGCTGTGGAACTTTACCTTGAACCGTCGCTACACCTTCCAGTCGGCCAACAACGTCCCGCTGGCCATGGCGCAGGTCCTGGGCTTCTACTGCGTGTTCACTCCGGTATCCACCATTTTGGGCAACTACCTGGCCGATACCCTCCTGTGGAACGAGTATCTGGTGACGGCCATGAACATGGCGGCCAACTTCATTCTGGAGTATCTCTACGACCGCTTCGTGGTCTTCCGCAAATCGCTGGACACCAACAGTATCGCAAAAAAGCACGCCGCCCAGTGAGGGGCTGAATGTAATATTAAAACCGCCTGAGCATGAAGTGACCCCAAAAAGTTAGACAATAATAAAAAGCAAAAATTGTTCAAGCAACCGAAAGGGCTTGTTGCCTGTGAATAATATCATGTTCAGAACAATTCGTAAAAAGAAAAATGAAATCAGCATCGACACGGCAAAGGCTCTTTTGCAGTCCAGCCGACGTGGCGTTCTTGCCGTAAATGGTGATGACGGATATCCCTATGCAATTCCTATCAACTATGTCTACGATGACGATGCGCAGAAAATTTATTTTCATGGAGCACGCGTAGGTCATAAAGTAGATGCACTGCGTGCCTGTGACAAAGTATGCTTCACGGTATATGGAAATGAAACCATTAAAGAAGAAGATTGGGCACCGTTTGTGCAGAGCGTTGTGGTGTTCGGCCGATGTCACCTCGTAGAATCCGGTGCAAGAGCAACAACTCTGTTAAAACGATTTGCAATGAAATACTATCCCAGCGAACAGTTAGTTGATGAGGAAATTGCCCACGCAGGAAAGGCTGTGCAAATTTTCGAAATAGAAGTGGAGCACCTCAGCGGTAAGGAAATACAGGAACGATAAATTCAAGATTGTATATTTTTAAAATTTGAAAAAGGAGGAATCGTCTACGATTCTTTAGGTATTTATCTATGAGAAGAAAAGATCGAGAAGTAACAAATATTATTGAAATTCTGCAGATTATTGAAAAAGCGAAAGTCCTGCATCTTGCTTTGTTTGATGCTGATTATCCCTACATCGTTCCACTTCACTACGGATACGAATATAAAGAGGGTATCTTGATTTTCTACATGCACTGCACAAAAGAAGGGCATAAGCTGGATCTGATCAGAAGTAATCCAAATGTGTGCATTGAGGTAGAAAGTGATGTTGAGCTTATATCCGGCGGAGATGTAGCTTGCAAATACGGAGCATCATTTGCATCTGTGATTGGGCGTGGCCGTGCAGAATTAATAGAGGATGTGCAGGAAAAAATACGAGGCCTTTCGCTCTTTATGAAAAATCAGACGGGTCGTGAATTCAATATCAATGAAGAGATGGCGTCGACAGTAAAGGTCATCAAAGTTGTTATCTCAGAGTTCACAGCCAAATCAAGATTGAAAACTTAACAGCATGAGCTTTACGTTTATGCTGATTATATGAATTGTACTGATCGGTGCAGGTACGCTGATAATGGTACTATGAGATAAATGGAGGCTGGCTGACACATTTGTCTGCGGGCGTGGTGTCCCAATCGGAAATTTCGTCAGACCAGACCTCCATTTTAAAGGAAAAGAGCAAGGCCGGATAGACCTTACTCTTACATGATGAATCGGAATTTGCGCGTTTCTACAAGCGGTGCGCGGATGGCTTATACATGTGCATGAGAGCTTGCTCGTAAATGCACATGTATAAGCATAGACGCATAGCGCGACATGGGTATGAAGCGAAGCGTAATACGAATGCACTGCATCGATAACTTCCAGTTTGGCAAACTGATAAAATCCCTTTAGGAACTAAAGGGCGCACTTTTATACTCTCCTATCGGGAGTATCGTGCGTCCTGCGGAGCTTTATTCCCGGTCGGCAGAAGAAAACTGCACGACCGAGAATGTTTCGTCACTTCGTTCCGTCAAGGGAGCTACACTCCCTCGCGCCGCTTATGCGGCTATCCCTTGTGGACTTGCCGTCTGCAAACAGCATAAAATGCTGTTCGCCGCCAGCAAGTAAAACACAGCGTAAAGTTATGTTGCGGAAATGTAAACTTGAAGTGGTGGTGGCTGAAAGCGTTCATTGCTATAATGA
>CALWYF010000049.1 GCA_944385705.1 uncultured Oscillospiraceae bacterium
TTACTTCTTGGCCATGCCCTTCTGGCGGGCGTACTCGGCAGCGCCCAGAGCGCCCATCAGCTGCGGGTCGGTCTTCAGCTCCACAACCTTCAGCTTCAGTACGTGCTCTATGGCCTCCTTCAGGCCGTCGTTCTTGGCGCAGCCCCCAGTCAGAGTGATGGAGTCGGTGGCTCCGGCCTTCTTTGCCATGACAAAGCAGCGCTTTGCCACTGCCATTTCTATGCCCGCAGCTATCTCGTCCGTCGCCTTGCCTTCGCCCACCAGGGTGATGACCTCGGACTCGGCAAACACCGTGCACTGGGCCGTGATGGGGATCACGTTCTTTGCAGTCAGGCTCAGCTTGCTGAACTCAGGCAGGCTCAGCTCAAAGCTCCGGGCCATGGCCTCGAAGAAGCGGCCCGTTCCTGCGGCGCACTTGTCGTTCATGGCGAAGTTCTTCACCGTGCCGTCGGTATCTATGGATATGCCCTTTACGTCCTGGCCTCCGATGTCTATAATGGCCTTCACGTCGGGATTGGTCACGTGCACGCCCATGGCGTGGCAGCTTATCTCCGAGATGTTCTCATCGGCAAAGGGCACCTTGTTGCGCCCGTAGCCCGTGCCTATCAGGTAGGCCAGGTCCTTGCTGTCCTTCAGCCCTGCCTGCTTGCACACCTCTTCCATTGCTGCTATTGCGCTCTGTTCGGAATTGATCTTGCTCCTTATGGTGGTGTCTGCCACCATCTTTCCGTTCTCGTCCAGTATAACCGCCTTAGTATATGTGGACCCTACGTCGCAGCCGCCAAAGTATTTCATTTTGCTTTTGCCTCCATGTATTTATTTCAGTTTTTAAAATCAGACCTCGTACTCATAAGAGGGATACTTATCCATATCGTAGGGAGCTTTCAGCGTATCCTTCCTGTCCATGTTGTCATAGTGCTTTTTCAGCAGCGGTTCCACCACTTTGAAAAGCAGCTTGCCGTCCAGGTCAAAGAAGAAAACGATAAACAGCGCCACATTGCCCAGCAGTATCAGGCCCAGAAGTTTGGCAATTAAGCGGCCAAGCTTGCGACCCAGGGAACATTTGCAGCATTTGCCTTTTTTCATAGTCTATCCTCCTCTTACCAGCTCATGGAATCGTCGAAGTCCAGCAGGGACGGGTCCAGAGGCTCCTCGTGCATGACGGTAGTCATGTAGTCGTTTACAATGCGGCGGATCTCCGCCCGGCTCACGGTACGGCTGTCGGGCAGGGCATGGGGCATCCAGATAGCCGGGACATTCCTGGTGCGGAACTCATCCTCAAAGAGGCCGTGCACGCCCTGCATGCCCTTGCACTGGAGCTGGTCGTACATCATGACAAAGTCGCAGTTGAACTTCTCCATGTATTCCCAGAGCTCAAAGATATGGTGCATGCCGCCCACGGCCATGCGGCGCATTGGCGCCCACATGTGGTAGGTGGCCATGTCGTCCAGGCAGTGGTCATAGGTGTCGGTACGAATGGACATGTCGAACATGAGGGAGTCCATGTTTATAATAACATTCAAGCCCCAGCAGTTATAGGCCCAGGTGCACCAGTGAGAGTAATACAGCGGCGCACAGGACCAGGCGATGACCCTGTGGCGGGTCTTGGGGAAGGTATTTATCTTCTTGCTTACGCACTTCTCCAGTATCTTCCGCACCTTTTTGTCGCAGAAGTGCCAGATGGCCCGGTCGCCGTCCTGGCTGTAATAGATACGGTAGAGGGCCTGAGCCACGCCGTTGATGGGATAGCTGGAGGTCTTCCCCGCCACTTCCCATTTCTCCCGCTCGAACTCCTGGAGCTGATTCTGCAGTCTCAGCTTCTTCACCAGCTGGTCCCAGTTGAAGGGCACGCCGGTCTGCTCCTCTATAAACTTCCAGCACTCCTCTATCTCCCGGCGGCAATGCTGCTGCACCAGAGGATCGTCGAACTGCATGGGCTGAGGCATGGCAAACAGCGGCTTGTCATAGAACCAGTCCTGAAGTATGGAGGTGGCCACGGAGGCGTCGCAGGCCTCGTTGGAGGTTATCATGAAGGGTGCATAGTCGGGCATGTCGTCCATTACAAACAGGCCGGACTCCGCCTGACACATGGGGCAGGGGTCACCGGGCAGGCCGATGGACTGGACGGCGTCGATATAGTTATGTACGGTGTGGCAGTTCACATGGCAGGTGACAAAGTAGGGGATCATCTCCATTGCCACATTGTCGAAGTGGTCGCTCCAGGGATAGAATATGCCGCCCCAGACGGTCTCGTTATGGGCCATGGTGTGGTACCAGGCATCGGTCTTCTTGCCCCCGTGGAGCTTGGTGTCGGCCACGAACATGCGCTGGAACTGGCGTATGGTCTCGTTGACCATGCCTCTGTAATGCCAGGCGGAGGCTCTCAGGGCTTCGCCCCGCATGCCCTCCATGCCCCGGTCGAACCAATGGAGCACCGGCAGGTAGGTCTGGCCCACCCAGCGGTAGCGCCACACGCCCTTGGCAAAGTTTAAGGGTCCGCCCATCTCCATGATGTCCTTCACCATGAATATGTAGTTATAGAGCCAGATCATGTAGAAGTAGTACAGGGTATCTTTTACGCCTCGCCACTCCCTGTGCTTATAAAGGCCGGTCTTATCCTCATACAGTTCCCCCAGGCGGCGCTCGCCGTGGGGCTTGCCGTGCCAGAAGTCTCTGGCAAGCTTTTTGATGTCCACTTTTTTCTTAGCCATTTTACTTGCCCTCCTGGATCTTCTTGATCTCCACACTTTCAACGAAGGCCTGGAAGCGGGTGCGCAGCTGGCCGGAGGCGGAATTGATATACTCCTTTTCTATGGAACACACCGGGATGCCGAAGTCACGCTTCATGACCACCGTGTCGATAACTCTCTCGTAGCTCCAATATTCGCAGAACTTGTTGGACGCAACAATCAGTCCGTCCGCCTTGTATTCCTTCACCAGATCAGCCAGGCGCTGCTTTCTCTCCCTCATGATATTCTGGGGCATGAACCGGGGACAGTTGCTGGTATCCAGATAGTGGCGGGCTATGGCGTCCAGGGGGTCCTGCCCCTCCTTCACCACTATGGGGACACGGCTCTCCACCGCCCCGTAGCAGTAGCGGTCCGCCACCACTTCCGCCCCGCAGCTCTCAATTAGCTTGGTGAACTCCGGGTCGTCGTTTTCCGAACCTGCCAGCACCACCTTGCAGCGGAAAGGCCAGCGCTCGTCCGGCTCTCTGGTTTTCATTTCCTCCGCCGTCTCCCGAAGATAGGGCAGTATCAGCTCCTTGGGGCAGACCAGGCTCACCAGCTGTATCACATGGAACTCGTATCCGGTGATGGTGGGCTTATCCAGCTTGCGGTAGTCGCCTATTTCGTTTATCAGGCGGCAGACCTCATTGTGCTGCTCTATGGCCTTCATTATGGCCTCATCGGAGATGTCGATGCCGAAGTGCTCATGGAGCTTATCCAGCACATGGTACTTCAGCTGCTCCTTATAGTGGCGGTAGCTGTTTTCCGTTTTCTTAAAGGGTACGTCGATAAATTCGCAGAAGAAATTTTCATTCTGGATGACCTTCATATCTGCCACGCTGTCAAGTTTTTTCTGCTGGAGATGCTCCTGGAAGCGGCAGGTGACAGTACAGGTCTCCGTTGCCATCTGAGCGTCCAGGAAGTTGTAGCCCCCCTCCAGGGCCCGCTCAAAAAGGCTGCGCCCGTAGTGGCAGACACGGGCGGACATGTAGTAGGTTGCGATATCCGGGGATGTGCAGCGGGGGGCTCTCAGTCGTACTGAGAAGCAGCCCGGCAGGTCGAGAAGAACTTCAGGCATAAAATAGCAGGTATAGCCAACAGCATATTTCCCATCGGCTCTGGCCTTCTGTACCAGCTCGTTGTTGGCTTCCTGAAGCAGATTCTCAAAGTAGATCAGGTGCTTGAGATCTTTCACAGACAACCCTCCAATTTCCGATTTTCCGCATTGGGCCTCCTGGCCCACTCTTACATAGATATTTTATCAAATCGTTAATGTGCTGTCAATTAATATTTGTGCACTTTTACGGTTTTTCTATGCAGTATTTTGGGGGTAATTATACATAATGACAGGCATTGTCTAAACGAATGTCTGTTCTGTGAACTGTTCTCTCTACGGCGCCTGTTAATAAATTTATCTGAAATCCCGCTCCATGGCCCGGGCTATGCTCTCCGCCGCAGCCGTTGTGCTGCCCTGTATCATCCGGGGCTTGCCGCCGCCCCGGCCATTTATCAAGGCGTTCAGCTCCTTTGCCCTGGCTTTCAGGTCAACATTCCGGCTGCCCATGATATAGCGGTAGCCCCTCTCGTCGTCTCCGGAAAAGGCGGCGGCAATACCTTCGCATTTTTCCATCAGCATATTCACCAATTCCCTGAGAGCCACTTCATCCAGCACATTGTCAAAGACGCAGATGTTCCCCTCCGTCTTCTCCCGGCTCGCCGCCATATGCCGCACCAGCTCCATGCTCACAGCGGCAATGCGCTCCTTGCTCTTCTGCTGTTCCTGGAGCAGACGCTCCACGGCGGCAGCGGTCTCATGGCGCTTGGCGCTGAGGGCCTGGGATATGGCTGAGATGTTGTCCTGCTTTGTCCGGTAGTCTTTCAGGGCCAGCATGCCGCAGGCCAGGTTCAGCCGCACTCCGCCCCGGTGGCGCTCCGATTCCAGCACCTTGATAAGCCCTATCTCCCCGGTGTGCTGTACATGGGGAGCGCAGCAGGCGCAGCGGTCCACTCCCGGTATCTCCACTATGCGCACGTTTTCCGTCAGCTCCAGCTTGCTGCGGTATTCAAGGGTCTTCAGCTCCTCCGGCTCAGGGAAGGTGCAGGACACCGGCAGGTCGTCCCTCACCGCCCGGTTGGCCAGAGTTTCTATCTCCATAAGCTGCTCCCAGCTCAGCTCCCGGTCAAAGTCTATGGTTACAAAATCCTCTCCTATGTGAAAGCCCACGTTCTCGCAGCCGAAGAGCTTATGGGCAAGGCCGGAGACCACATGCTCCCCGGAGTGGTTCTGCATACGGGTGAGCCGCTGCTCGGCATCCAGGCAGCCCTCCACGGTTTCCCCAGGATTCAGGGCTCTGTCGCAGTAGTGGAGTATCTCCCCCCGCAGCTCCTGTACATCCAGAACCTTCGCCGCTCCCAGGCTTCCGGTGTCCGCCTGCTGTCCGCCGCCTTCAGGGAAAAAGGCGGTTTTATCCAGTATTACTGCCGGGCCCTTCTCAGTATCCCGGCACTCCAGGACCGTGGCGCAGAACTTAAAGATGTGGCTGTCCTTATAGTATATTTTTTCGGTGTACATATCATCTCTCCTTTTGTGACTAGGATAACATCAAAAGGCCTTATACACAAGAAAAACCCGGGGCCTTTCGGCCCCGGGCAAGCTTGTCAAAGAAGGCATAGCCTTCTTTGACAAAATGGATTGCACTGCGCTTCATGCCTCGGTTGTACGCCAAAGGCGTACAATTTGACACTCCGCTTCGTGAGAAGTGTTTTCTGCGACGTACGTGCCGCCGCAGAAAACGATTGAATTTGTTTTTTCGCTGGGTTGAAAAAACTCTGCGAGGCTTTTTTAACAGTCGTATACCCGGGGCCTTTCGGCCCCGGGTATACGGTCGCGCAGATTATGATTTCCGGTATCAGGTGCCGGGCTTGCCCAGCATGCGGAACATGTTCTTCTTGTAGGCCTCCACGCCGGGCTGGTCGAAGGGATTGACCCCGGACATGTAGCCGGAGATGGCGCAGGCCACCTCAAAGAAGCAGACCAGAGCGGCAAAGCCCTCCTCATTGCGCATGGGCACCTCGATTATCATATTGGGCACACCACCGGCCACATGGGCGTCCCGCACGGCGTCGGCAGCCACATGGCCCACCTCGGAGATATCCCGGCCGGCAATGTAGTTGAGGCCGTCGGTATCCTCCGCCTCATAGGGGAAGGTGTAGGTACGGCGGCTGTGGCTGAAGCGCACCACAGTCTCCATCAGCTTCCTGGGGCCGGACTGGATGTACTGGCCCATGGAGTGCAGGTCGGCAGTATATTCCACGGAGGCGGGGAAGATTCCCTTGCCGTCCTTGCCCTCGCTCTCGCCGTAGAGCTGCTTCCACCACTCGGCCATGAAACGGAAGCTGGGCTCATAGCAGGCCAGGATCTCTATCTCATAGTCCTTGGCGTAGAGGTGCTGGCGGGCTGCGGCATACTTCCAGGCCGGGTTCTCCGGGGACTGGAGGGAGAGGGCCTTGAACTCCTCTATGGCCGCGTCGATGACCCGGCGCACATCTATGCCAGCCACGGCCATGGGCAGCAGACCCACGGCAGAGAGCACGCTGAAGCGGCCGCCCACATCGTCGGGCACCACGAAGGTCTCCCAGCCCCGGGCGTCGGCCAGGGACTTCAGCACGCCCTTGTGGGCGTCGGTAGTGGCGAAGATATGCTCGTCGGCCTTGTCGCCGTATTTCTTTTCCAGCAGCTCCCGGAAAATACGGAAGGACACGGCGGGCTCAAGAGTGGTGCCGGACTTGGAGATGACGTTCACGTCAAAGTCCATATCACCCAGTCTGTCCAGGGTATCGCAGAGGGTGTCGGCGGAGAGCATGTTGCCCACAAAGAAAATCTGGGGATCATCCTTGCCGGGCAGGGGCTTTAAGAGCTCTATGGCTCCCCGGGCTCCCAGGTAGGAGCCGCCTATGCCCACCACCACCAGGGCCTTGGAGCGGCTGCGGATCTTCTCGGCTGTGGCGATTATCTCCTCCAGCTCCGTCTCCTTGATGCGCTGGGGCAGCTCCATCCAGCCGGTGAACTCGCTGCCCAGGCCGGTCTTTTCAATCAGCTTTTTATGGGCCAGCCCCGCCAGGGCATAATCGGGGCCGGCACTAGTGAAGAATTGAGCGGCTCCGGATAAATCAACTTTTACCATATTTTCTCATTTCCTCCTAATTTATCTTGTAGTTTGCGCTCTTGTATACCTGTTTTTATTATATACTTTTTCCCATATATTTCAACAAAAACTTAAGGCATCTACAGGGCGAAGAGGCTGGCTCCCAGGCGTTTAAACAGTCCGAAAAAGCCCACTCTCTCCACATCCGCCACGGCGCACAGGGGGACTTCCGCCACGGTCTCCCCTCCCAGGCGCACCGTCAGGCTGCCCAGCCGATCCCCCTGCTTCACCGGCGCACGGACACTGCCGGGAAGCTCCAGCTCATATTCCGGCGTCTGTCCCTTGCCCTCTATGAGAGCATAGGCCTCGCCGCCGTACTCCAGAGCCACCCTGTCCGTTTTTCCCAGCTCCACCTTCAGCTCCGGCAGGGGCTCCTCCATGGTGAGAGGACACAGAGAATAGTTGGCAAAGCCCACGTCCAGCAGAGTCTGGGCATCCTTGTTCCGGCTGTCGCTGCTCTCTCCCCCCAGTACCACCGCTATATATTCCACCCCGTCCCGCTCCGCTGTGGCGGACAGGCAGTATTTGGATGTGGAGGTGTAGCCGGTCTTCAGCCCCGTGCAGCCGGAATACCAGTGCACCAGCTTGTTGGTATTGCTCAGCTCGAACTCCCCGCCCCTTATGCTGTCCATCCAGATGGTGGTATAGTCCTTTATCATGTCGTGCTTTATCAGCTCCCGGGACATGAGGGCCACGTCATAGGCTGTGGTATAGTGGTCCCCGTCGTCAAAGAGGCCGCTGCAGCTGGTGAAATGGGTGTCCTTCATACCCAGTTCCTCCGCCCGGCGGTTCATCCTGTCCACAAACAGACTCTCGCTGCCGCTGATATGCTCGGCCATGGCCACAGCACAGTCGTTGGCGGAGACCACGGCTATGCACTTGAGCATGTCGCTGACGCTCATCTGCTCCCCCACCTCCAGATACACGCAGCTGCCTCCAAAGGAGGCCGCCCGCTCGCTGGCCGTCACCGTGTCATCCAGGCTGAGCTTCCCGCTTTCAATATCCTCTACTATCAGCAGCATGGTCATCACCTTGGTGACGCTGGCGGGAAAGCGCCGCTCATGGGCATTCTTTTCATATATCACCGTGCCCGTCTCCTTCTCCATCAGCAGCGCCGAGGGCGCCTGGATGGCTATGTCGGAGTCCTTCAGATAATCCTCCCCATAGGCGCAGTCCCCCAGCGCAGATACAAATGCTGCAAATATGATTACAAAACAGAGTATACGTTTCATAGGCCCCTCCCAGCGGATATCTTGTTTGAACCTATGAGTTACAAAACGGTTCTATGAGTTGGTTTACATGATTATGAATATTTCGACAAGTTTCTCCCTTTTATTCAAAATTGTTCCCGGACCAAGATTCCCACAATCAAAGGAGTTTTGAACATTTCCAACAGAGTTTTCAACAGGCTCTTATGAATGTTCATCTTCTCTTATCCGCAATTTAGTTTACATAAGGCAATTACATCCCTTGTAACTGTTTTGCCAAAAAAGTACACAAAATTTACAGCTTAGTCATTGACGGCAGAAAGGGCGGATAGTAATATTATAATATTGGATTTTTAAAGTCTGGCTTCAAGGGAGGATTGATCATGAGGCGACCTTTCAGATGGGACAAAAAGTATCTCTACTGGGGCATAACTGCCTTTTGTGTGATTGCGGCAGCCATAGTGTTTTACATGGCTCTGCGCTTTCTCCCCTTCCTGGGCTCGGCTCTGTCCACCCTTCTGGGCATACTCAGCCCCTTTATCTGGGGCATGGTGATATGCTATCTGCTGGCCCCGTTTATGGGCATGGTGGAGAGGAAGCTCTTCGGCCCTCTGGCTAAAAAGCTATACAAGCACAGCAAAAAGAGCGACGGCTCCCACTTTGCCCGGGCCATGTCGGTGCTGCTCAGCGAGCTGGTGCTGCTGGCTATACTCACCGCTTTGGTCTTCCTCATCATCCCCCAGATATACAGCAGCCTTCAGACCATAGTGGCCAGTTCCTCCATGTATATGGATACTGCCAGCCGCTGGCTCCAGCAGCTGTTGGAGGACTTCCCGGAGATAGAGCACTATGCCTCCCAGCTCTTCGGCGAGGTGAACACCAGCCTCATGAACTGGATACAGCAGACCGTGCTGCCGGAGCTGGGCAGCCTTATCTCCAACGTGACTTCCGGCGTGTATTATATCCTGCTGGGCATATATAACCTGGTCATCGGCATCATCGTCTCCGTCTATGTCCTCAGCAATTTGGAGCAGTTCGGCGCCAGCGCCAAGCGCATCCTTTACTCCGTCTTTTCCGTGGAGATGGCCAAGAAGATAATGGAGGGCCTGGATTTCACCGACCGCACCTTCATGGGCTTTATAAACGGCAAGCTCCTGGATTCCGCCATCATCGGCCTTATCTGCTACATAGTCTGCGCCATCCTCCAGATGCCCTATGCCCTGCTGGTCAGCGTCATCGTGGGCGTCACCAATGTCATTCCCTTCTTCGGCCCCTTTATCGGCGCCATACCCTCCTCCCTCATCATACTGCTGGTGGACCCCATCAAGTGCCTCATCTTCGTTATCTTCATCATTCTCCTCCAGCAGCTGGACGGCAACGTCATAGGCCCCAAGATCCTGGGCAACTCCGTGGGCATCAACGGCTTCTGGGTCATGTTCTCCATTATCGTGGGCGCCGGCTTCTTCGGCTTCTGGGGCATGCTCCTGGGCGTGCCGGTATTTGTGGTCATCTACGCCGCCATCAACGGCTGCGTCACCCGCAAGCTAAAAAGAAGCGACCTCCCCTGGGAGATCGCCGATTACAAGGATATAGATTATATAGACCCGGTGAGTTACCAGCCGGTGAAAAAAGACCGGGAAGATCAGGCATGAGCCAGGCGCTCCCTGGCCTCCCGCAGCCCGTCCCGGAGTGCATAGATGTCCTCCCGGGTGCTGAAGCGGGACAGGCCGATGCGTATGGCCCCGTCAATGACCCTGGGCTCCAGGCCCATGGCCTCCAGCACATGGCTCCGCCCGCCCTTCTTGCAGGCGGAGCTTTTTGATACGTATATCTCCCGCTCCTCCAGAAAGTTCATCAGCACCTCGCTGCGCCAGCCGGGCAGGGATATGCTGAGGATGTGGGGAGCTCCGCCGCCTATCACCACAAGCTCCGGGATCTCCCGGCTCAGTTCCTCTATGGCCAGGCGGCGGAGGGCGGCCATATGCTCCGTATTCTCCCTGAAGAGCGCCTTTGCCACGGCGCAGGCGGCGCCGAAGGCGGCTATCTGGGACATGGCCTCGGTGCCCGCCCGGCGGCCCGACTCCTGAGAGCCCCCAAGGATATAGGGTTTGAGCTTCAGGCCCTCTCTGATATATAATGCGCCTATACCTTTGGGGGCGTGTATCTTGTGGCCGCTGACGCTTATCATATCCGCACCAAGGGATTTGGCCGTAAAGGGCAGCTTCATGAAGGCCTGTACTCCATCAGTGTGGAGCAGGACCTGGGGAGCCGCTTTTTTAATGGCTCTGGCTATGGCGGCGATGTCCGTCACCGCCCCGGTCTCGTTGTTAACCAGCATCAGCGACACCAATATGGTGTCGCTCCTCAGAGCCTCCAGCACCGACTCCACAGAGATGGCCCCGGTGCTGTCGGGCCGCAGCCGGGTCACTTCAAAGCCCCGGCGCTCCAGCTCCTCCAGAGATTTGAGCACGGCATCATGCTCCACCATAGAGCTTATCACATGCTTTCCCCGGCGGTGCATCAGCTCCGCTCCGTTCAGGATGGCCCAGTTGTCACTCTCGGAGCCGCAGGATGTAAAGACCAGTTCCTGCACCGTGCATCCCAGAGCGTCCGCCACCTGTCTGCGGCTTTTATCCAGCAGTTGCTTTGCCTCCCGGCCTTTGGTATGGGTTGAGCTGGGATTACCATAGGTCTCGGTCATTGCTTTCAAAGCCGCCTCCGCCGCCTCAGGGCAGACTCTGGTGGTGGCCGAATTATCAAGATAGTGTTCCATTTCTACATACTCCATCGTTTTTCTATAGGAGACAATCATGAAGTATATTATATCCACTCTGGGCTGCAAGGTCAACCAGTATGAGACTCAGGCCATGGAGACCCTGCTGAAGCAGCACGGCCACAGCCCCGCTGAGGCTGGGGAACAGGCCGACGCCGTAATAGTCAACACCTGCGCCGTCACCGCCGAAAGCGGCCGCAAATCCCGCCAGACCATACGTCGCCTGAAAGAGGCCAATCCAGGAGCCGTGCTGGCCGTCTGCGGCTGCTATTCCCAGATAAGCCAGGAGGAGGTCTCCGCCCTGGGGGCCCAGGTCATCTTCGGCGCCGCAGACAGGAAAAAGCTGGTGGAGGCTGTGGAAGAGGCCGTTGAAAAAGGCCAGGGCTGCCGCTGCGTAGACCAGCCCTTTAAGCGCCGGGACTTTGAGCGTCTGCCCTCCGGGGCCGTGTCCGGCCGCACCCGGGCCATGCTGAAGATTCAGGATGGCTGCGTCAACTTCTGCACCTACTGCATCATACCCTACACCCGGGGCCGCCTCCGCAGTCTGCCCATACCGGAGGCGGTGGAGGAGACCCGGCGTCTGGCCGGGCTGGGCTACCGGGAGCTGGTACTCACCGGCATAGAGGTGGCCTCCTACGGTCTGGACCTGCCGGGGCACCCCGGTCTTGCAGACGTGGTATGCGCCGTGGCGGAAGCCGCCGGAGAGATGCGCATACGTCTCAGCTCCCTGGAGCCCACGGTAATAACCGAGGATTTCTGCCGCCGTCTGGCAGCCTCCGGCCGGCTCTGCCGCCATTTTCACCTGTCTCTCCAGTCCGGCTGCGACAGGACTCTGAAAGCCATGAACCGCAAGTACGACACCGCCGGCTTCTACAGGGCCACGGAGCTGCTGAGGGAGTATTTCCCCGGCTGCGCCATAACCTGTGACCTTATAACCGGCTTCCCCGGGGAGACGGAGGAAGACCACTGGGAGACCCTGGCTTTTATAAAAAAATGCGCCTTTGAGGGCATGCACATCTTCCCCTACTCCCGCCGTCCCGGCACCCCGGCAGACTCCATGCCCGGCCAGGTGGAAAACGCCGTGAAGGCCCGGAGAGCCCACGAGGCCCAGGAGATCGCCGAACAGATGCACCAGGACTTTCTCCGTTCCTGCATCGGCAGCCGCCTGAGCGTGCTTTTTGAGACCCAGGAGAACGGACTCTGGACCGGACACAGCGACAGCTATGTGCTGGTGTCGGCCCCGGGGGAAAATCTCAGAGGACAAATCAGGCAGGTTTTGGTCTCGGAAGTCCGGGGAGAGCAGCTTTTTGGGCACTTGGACGATTGACTAAGCGATATCTAAAGAGTATTATATCTAAGAATTAACGAGCTATAGGAGATGACATTGTGGGCAGAGACAATACTTTTAACTTTTCGGCGGGGCCTTCCGTAATGCCTGTTCCGGCGCTGGAGCGCGCCAGGAACGAGCTTATGGATTACCAGGGCAGCGGCATGTCCGTTATGGAGATGAGCCACAGAAGTAAGCTCTTCCAGGATATATTCGACCGCACCAAGCTCAGTCTCAAGGAGCTGATGGGCGTTCCCGACACCCACGATATTCTCTTTCTTCAGGGCGGCGCCACACTGCAGTTTGCCGCAATCCCTATGAACCTTATGGAGGGCGGCTGCGCCGACTATGCGATCACCGGCAACTTCTCCAGGAAGGCCGCCGTGGAGGCGGAGAAATACGGCAAGGTGAACATCGCCGGAGACAGCTCCGCCACCGGCTTTGACCGCATCCCCAGCCAGGAGGAGCTGAAATTCACCGACGGCGCCAAGTATTTCTACTACTGCGGCAACAACACCGTCTTCGGCACCGAGTGGCAGTATGTGCCGGAGACCTCCGCCCCCCTGGTGTGCGACATGTCCTCGGACATTCTGTCCTATCCCGTGGATGTGTCCCGCTTCGGCATGATATATGCCGGGGCCCAGAAGAACATGGCCCCTGCCGGACTTACCGTAGTCATTGTGGACAAGGCCCTGCTGGGACGGGAGCTGCCTTTCACTCCCCAGGTTATGAGCTACAAGGTGCTCTCCGACCACGACTCCATGCTGAACACTCCCCCCTGCTGGTGCATATACATGCTGGGGCTGACTCTGGACTGGATAAGGGATCAGGGCGGCGTCCAGGCCATGGACGCCATGCGCCGGAAGAGGGCCTCCCTCCTCTACGACTTTCTGGACAACAGCCGTATATTCAAGGCCCATGCCCTCCCCGGCTCCCGCAGCTTCATGAATGTCACCTTCTCTACCGGCGACAAGGAGCTGGACGCCGAGTTCATAAAGGGCGGTGCAGACATAGGTCTTGTGAACCTGAAGGGCCACAAGGTGGCCGGAGGCATGAGAGTCTCCATCTACAATGCCATGCCTCTGGAAGGTGTGCAGAAGCTGGTAAATTACATGAAGGAGTTTGAGCTTAGCCATGTTTAAGATACGTACCATGAACGCCATTTCCCATTCCGGCATAGAGGTGCTGGAGCAGAAGGGCTGCACCGTCGGCCCTGATGTGGAAGACGCCCAGGCCTATCTCATCCGCAGCGCCGACCTCCACTCCGCCGTGTTCCCCCAGGAGCTGCTTGCCATAGGCAGAGCCGGTGCCGGAACCAACAACATCCCCGTTGAGGACTGCACCGAGAAGGGCATCGTGGTGTTTAACAGCCCCGGCGCCAACGCCGAAGCCGTTAAGGAACAGGTCATCTGCGCCATGGTCATGGCTTCCCGGGATGTGCTGGGCAGCATAGAGTGGGTGAAATCCATATCCGACCGGGGCGACGAGATCCCCGGACTGGTGGAAAAGGGCAAGTCCAACTTTGCCGGTCCCGAGCTGCTGGGCAAGTCCCTGGGCGTGATCGGACTGGGCGCCACCGGCGCTCTGGTTGCCAACGCCGCCCTGGATCTGGGCATGGTGGTATACGGCTTTGACCCCTTCATGTCCGTAAACGCCGCCTGGCGCCTGTCCAGAGACGTTATCCACTCCGACACCATAGACGACATTTTTGCCAACAGCGATTACATCAGCCTCAATGTCCCCTACACCGAAAGCACTCACCATCTCCTCAACGCCGAGGCCTTCCAGAAGATGCGCCAGGGCGTCAGGATAGTCAATGAGAGCCGGGCCGAGGTGGTGGACGACGAGGCCATGACTGAGGCTCTCAAGTCCGGCAAGGTGGGCAAGTATGTCACCGACTTCCCCAACAAAGTCATACTCAAGGCCCCCAACGTCATTGCCATGCCCCATCTGGGCGCCTGCACTCCCGAGAGCGAAGACCGCTGCGCCGTAATGGCCGCCCGGGAGCTCTATGACTACCTGGCCAACGGCAACATCAAGAACTCCGTGAACCTGCCCGACGTGTCCCTGTCCCGCATGGGAGTGTGCCGCCTGTGCGTCATCCACCACAACGTGCCCAAGATGATAAACCGTATCCTGGACCGCCTGGGCGCAGACGTGAACGTGGAGCACATGATAAACAAGCCCCGGGACGGCTATGCCTACACTATGGTAGACCTGGGCAGCCCCATAGACCATGCTACCGCCGACAGCATCCGTTCCATGGAGCACGTGCTGAGAGTGCGGGTCATATAAATATTCCGGACTTTCAGAGTTCCAAAAGGGAGCTTGCCTCCACGGGCGAGCTCCCTTAATTTAAACCAGCTTTTTCAGGGAGGCCTGTTTCATGAATCTGTACGAATCCGGGGAGATGTATCTGGAGAGTATTTACGTGCTCTCTCTGAAAAGTCCCTGCGTCCGCTCCATCGACGTGGGTGAGTATCTGGGCTACTCAAAGCCCAGCGTCAGCCGGGCCATGAGCGCTCTGAAAAGCGGCGGCTACGTCATCGCAGACAAGGACGGCTCCCTGCATCTCACTCAGGCAGGGCTGGAAGTGGCCAGGAAAATTTACACTCGGCACACGGTTTTATCCGGTATGCTCATGCGTCTTGGCGTGGATGAAAAGACAGCCACCGAAGACGCCTGCCGTATTGAACATGTTATAAGCGACGTCTCCTTTGCCGCCATACAGAAACATGCGGCTGGGTCTGAAGCTGAAGGGCACGGCACCCCCGGAAACCAGGAGTGAATTTTGCAGCCGTCTCCGTATCGCAGCTACAGGCTTCGATTATAATAACTGCATCTTATCTCTTTTCTTTTAGGGCTCTCCGCTTTCCGGCGGAGAGCTTTTTCACTGCCATGCCTGCTGAAAGTTCTTTGTTAACAGCATTTTTCATTCTCTGTCTTTGCATGAGAAGCTGATAGCGTATAATCGAGTTCGCAAAAGCGAATAAGAAATAGACAAGCCATTAGGGCTCCTGTAAAATGAAAGTTGCCTAGACAATCACAATACAAAGGAGAAAACCCTAATGGCTCAAAAGAATCATACCACAAATCTGACCGAATTGCTACTGCAATGTGTGGCACAGCCGGATCCCATGCTGAGTATGCTGGAATGGCTTTGCAGCCAGCTCATGGAAGCCGAAGTCAGCCAACAGTTGGGGGCGGAGAAAAGCGAACGTGCCGAAAGCCGTAGTGGATATCGATGTGGCTACCGGCCTCGTCGACTGGATACCCGGATGGGGACCATGTATCTCATGGTGCCGAAGGTGCGGCATGGCGGCTACATCCCGTTCTTTGTTACGGAGCGCAAACGCAGTGAAGCGGCACTGATTCAAGTGGTGCAGGAGGCCTTTGTGCAGGGCGTATCCACTCGTAAGATGGAAAAGCTGGCCAAGAGCCTGGGGATTGAAAGCCTGTCCCGCAGCCAGGTCAG
>CALWYF010000050.1 GCA_944385705.1 uncultured Oscillospiraceae bacterium
TAAAATCTGCTTCCTGGCACTTTTTTTGTGGCTTTTTTGTGAATTTGATTAAAAAGTCCTTGACAACTCGTTTCGGGGGAGACGGAAAAATCAACCGTCTCCCCGGGCTTTAACTGCATGCTCAGGTTCAAATGTTGAAATCCATGACCCCCAGGCCCCGGGCCACAATGGTGATGAAGTCCTGGACGTTGGTGACGATGGAGGTGGCGCTGAGACTGCCCCGGTCCCGGAGCTTATTCACCACGAACTCGTCGGCATCCACGGTGTAAAGGAAGAGAGGGCGCACGGTCCCGTCGGGCAGGACCCGGAAGGAGGGGCACATGTTCCCGGCGGCTATGGTGTGGAGCATGGTGGCAAGGCAGATGAGGGTGGTGCCATCCCGGATAAGGGAGCGCATGGCGGCGGCCCCCTCGTACACGTCGGCGTAGACCTCCGGCAAAGGCCCGTCGTCCCGGATGGAGCCGGTGAGGACGAAGGGCACGGAGTTTTTCACGCAGCCGTATATTATGCCGTTGTCGATGCGGTACTTGTCTATGAAGGCGGGGATGGAGCCGCAGGAGCGGACCTTGTTTATCACGTCCAGGTGATTGTAGTGGCCCTGGGGCTGGGGTATCTGGGTGTAGATGTCCTGGCCCAGGGCGGTGTGGAACAGGGCCCCCTCCAGATCGTGGACCGCCAGGGCGTTGCCCGCCAGGATGCCCTGGACATAGCCGTTGTCTATCATGCCCTCCATGGCCCGCCGGGCGTCGGCGTCAAAGGAGAAGGCGGGGCCCATGACCCAGATGACCTTGCCGCCGTGCTCCTTTTCATAGCGCAGCAGGCGGATGAGCCGGTCGTAGTCCCTGGCGTAGGAGGTCTCCCGGCTGCGGCCCTGGCGGAAGACGAAGTGATCCCCGGACTCCCCATGGGCCTCTTCAAAGCCGGTGGAATGGAGGTATATGCCCTCGCTGCCGTCCTCGCTGCGGCCTACTATGACCCGGTCCCCCTTTTTAAGGTTCCGGCTCTCCACCACGGAGAGGCTGCCGTCGGCGTTCCAGACTATGCAGCTGTCCATGCGGCTCTCCTCCGCCAAACGCCAGCGGCCCTCCAGCTTCACGTACTCCGGGTACATGGAGGTGCTGTGGAAATTCTCCGGGGCCACGCCGTCCCGCTCCACGGCCCGAAAGGCCGCGTCGGGTGCGGAGAGAAACTCCGGGCGGGTAAAATCCGGGGCGGTGTATGTGGGCATGACAAAATCCATGGCAATACCATCCTTAGTTTTTTTGTTCTATTATAGCAAAAAGACCTGAAACGGGAAAGGGCAATTTAAAAGCGGAAGAAGGCAAAGAAAGGAATATAGATATAATAATTATTGACTAACAGGTAACTTGTTGCTATAATGCTGATAGCAACAAGTTACCTGTTAGGAGGACCAGGATGGAGATAAGACATCTTGTGGAGAGATTTTCCCAAGGGAGAGAAAATCAGGGGAAGGCGGTATTCAGCACCATTTTCATTGCCGGGAACAGATTGCAGACCATATTTGACAGCAATATACCCCAGCTGTCATTAAAGCAGTTTATGCTGCTGTCCGTGGCGAGGCAGGCAAAAGAGCCGATGAATTTTTCCCGGCTGGGAAAAATTTTGGGCTGCTCCCGGCAGAATATAAAGAAATTGGCTCAGATACTGGAAAAGAAAGGCTTTGTCAAGCTCCGGGCCAGTACGGCAGACCCCAGAGCCATGTGTTTGACGCTCACAGACAGAGGGGAAGAATATTTCAAAAATGACTTTTTACCTTATCAGAGAGAGCTGGAATATCTTTTTCAGGTGTACAGCGATGAGGAAATGGAGACACTGTTCCGCCTGCTGATGAAAATATATGAGGGTATAGATGCTCTGGAGAACAGAGGCGGGAAAGCGGAAAACAGGGGGGAGACAGTGGTATGAAAGCAGCGGTGGTATACTGCTCCAAAACCGGGTTTACCCGGCAATACGCCCGGTGGATAGCCGATGAGACAGGGGCAGACTGCTATGAGCTGAAGCAGGCTAAAAGGATAGATTTTGATAGATATGATGCAATAGTTTTTGGGGGCTGGGCCTGCGCAGGCAGCATAAGAGGCTTGAAATGGTTCAGGGCCAACATGGATAGATGGAAGGGAAAAAAGCTGACAGTTTTTTCTGTGGGTGCCAGCCCCGCAGACCTCCCTGATATCGTCACGACTTTGAGTAAAAATTTCTCACAGAGGGAATTGGAGCAGGTGAAGCTGTTCTACTGTCCCGGAGGACTGAACTATGAAAAAATGTCTTTGGGATACAGATTGATGATGAGAGCCTTTGTAAATGCTTTGAAGAGAAAAAAGAATAAAACCCGGGCTGAGGAGCGGGCAGCCGAAGTCATGTCCTCATCCTATGATATATCCGATAAGGCCTATATACAGGGAATAGCAGAGGGTTTGAAGGATTGAACCTGGGCTCAGCTGACTGAAAACGATTGAAAAGATAAAAAATAGGTGCTATAATCAGCGCCATGGACATATTGGTAAATCAAATACTGGAGCATAAGGAAGCTGCCGCCCTCCCCTCGCTGCTGGAGAGCGGAGGGCTTCCTGCGCTTGTTTCCGGCCTCTCCGCCGTACACCGGGCAAATCTGGCGGCGGCTCTGGAAAATAAACTTGGCCTGCCCCTGGTGGTCATCTGCCCCGACGACACGGCGGCGGAGAGCTTTGCCCGGGACCTGGAGGCCATGCTGGGCCGGGAGGTGGACTGCCTCATCATGCGGGACTGGGTCTTCTACCAGACCGAGGCTGTCTCCCGCCAGGCGGAGCAAAAGCGCCTGGCCACCCTCTACCGCCTGGCAACAGGCCAAAGCAGCATAGTTACTGCCTCCATATCCGCCCTTATCCAGCGCTGCATGCCCCCGGAGACTTTGAGGCAGGCGGCCCTGGTGATAGAGGACGGGGGCAGCTGTCCCCCGGAGAAGGTGGAAGAGGCCCTGCTGCGCTGCGGCTACAGTCTCACCGACCAGGTGGAGGGCCCGGGGCAGTTCGCCCGCCGGGGCGGCATCCTGGACTTCTTCTCCCCCGGAGACAGGGAGCCGGTGCGTATAGAGTTCTGGGGGGACGATATCGACTCCATGGGCTATTTCGACACCGAGAGCCAGCGCCGCAGCGAGAGAGTGGAAAAATGCACCATCCTGCCGGCGGCGGAGACTTTGCCCTCCCTGAGCCTTGGAGGGGCGGAGGCCCTGGCCGGGGAGATAGAGAAGCTGGCGGAGAAATATGCCAGAAAGCGCAGCAGCGAAAACGCCGCCGCCCTGGCCGCCTGCATGAGAAACGACGCCGAGCGGCTGAGAAACGGCCTTAATATGAGCGACGCCGACCGCTATCTGCCCCTTATCTACCCCATGGCCAGCGCTGCGGACTATATACCGGAGGGGGCCTTTATATTCCTGGACCAGCCGGGCCGCTGCGCCCAGCGGGCAAAGGAATATGTGAAGCAGCTGGGAGAGGATATAAAAGAGCTCCAGCGCCGGGGCCAGACGGCCCTGGGGGCGGAGGGCTTTATACTCAGCCCCGAGGCCCTGTTTAAAAGGCTGGAGGACTACCCCCTGTACATGGGTGAGGCCTTCACCGTGGGGAGAAACCCGGTAGCTCCCAGGACCCTTACCAGCATCAGCGCAAAGCAGCTGCCCTCCTATGCCGGCTCCGCCCAGACCGCGGCGGAGGACCTGGGGCAGTATCTGAAACAGAACTACTCCGTGGTGGTGCTCTCCGCCGATGAGCGCCGGGCCCAGGTGCTGCAAAGCTTCTTTAAAGACCACGGCATAGAGGCCCTGATATACCGGGATCTGAAAAAGCTGCCGGAGCCGGGCCGCTGCTGCATAGCTATAGGTTCCATATCTGCGGGCATGGAGTACCCGGAACTGCGTCTGGCGGTACTCACCGACGCCCAGCTTCTCCGCCGGGGGGAGAAAAAGAAGCAGCAGCACCGGAAGCTGCCACCGGGCCGCCAGCGTATAGACAGCTGCGCAGACCTCTCCGTGGGGGACTATGTTGTCCACGAGAACCACGGCATCGGCCGCTTTGCCGGCATCGTCAGGATGCAGGTGGACGGCTTTGACAAGGACTATATAAAGATAAACTACGCCGGGACGGATACCCTCTATGTCCCCGCCACCCAGCTGGACCTGGTGAGCAAGTACACCGGGGCCGGGGAGGAAAAGCCGGTACATCTCAGCAAGATGGGAGGCGCCGACTGGGAGAAAAAGCGCAGCCGGGCCAAGGCCAGCGCCAAGGACATGGCAAAGAAGCTCATCGCCCTCTACGCCCAGCGCCAGCGGCTGCCCGGATATGCCTTCTCTCCCGACAGCGAGTGGCAGAGGGAGTTTGAAGAAAACTTCGGCTATACCGAGACCGACGACCAGCTCAGATGCACCGCCGAGATAAAGGCGGACATGGAGAGGGCCGTGCCCATGGACCGGCTCCTCTGCGGGGACGTGGGCTTCGGCAAGACGGAGGTGGCCCTTAGGGCGGTGATGAAGTGCGTACTGGACGGCAAGCAGGCCGCCATACTGGTGCCCACCACGGTGCTGGCCCAGCAGCACTATCAGACGGCTTTGCAGCGCTTCTTCGGCTTCCCGGTGGAGATACAGCAGCTCAGCCGTTTCCGCACAGGGGCGGCGGCAAGCAAGACCCTCTCCGATCTTGCCAGCGGAAAGTACGATTTGGTTATCGGCACCCACCGGCTTTTGAGCAAGGACGTGAAGTTCAAGGACCTGGGGCTGCTGGTGGTGGACGAGGAGCAGCGCTTCGGCGTCAGCCACAAGGAGCATATCAAGGAGCTGAGCCGGGGGGTGGACGTGCTCACATTGTCGGCAACGCCTATACCTCGGACATTGAACATGGCCATGAGCGGCATACGGGACATGTCCACCATTGAAGAGCCTCCCGAGGACCGGCTGCCGGTGCAGACCTTTGTCATGGAACACGACTGGGGCATAGTGGCCGACGCCATACGCCGGGAGATACAGAGAGGCGGCCAGGTCTACTACCTCCACAACCGGGTGGAGGACATAGAGCGCACCGCCGGAAAGATATCCAAGCTTCTGGACGAGGAAGTGACCGTGGGGGTGGCCCACGGTAAAATGGACAAGAACATGCTCTCCTCGGTGATGGAGAGCGTGGCCTCCGGGGAGATACAGGTGCTGGTGTGCACCACCATCATCGAGACGGGCATAGACATCCCCAACGTGAACACCCTGATAATCGAGGACGCCGACCACCTGGGCCTGGCCCAGCTGCACCAGATACGGGGCAGGGTGGGCCGCTCCACCCGCCGGGCCAGCGCCTATCTCACCTTCCGCCGGGACAAGGTGCTGACGGAGATAGCGGAAAAGCGCCTTAACGCCATCCGGGACTTTGCCCAGTTCGGCTCCGGCTTCAAGATAGCCATGCGTGACCTGGAGATTCGGGGAGCGGGAAACCTCCTGGGGGCGGAGCAGTCCGGCCACATGATAGACGTGGGCTACGACATGTACATGAAGCTTTTAAGCGAGGCGGTGCTGGAGGCCCGGGGCATCGAAGTGCCCCAGCGGGCGGAGTGCTCTGCGGACCTGGCGGTGGCCGCCAACATCCCGGACAGGTATATACCCTCCTCGGAGCAGCGCATGGACATCTACCGGCGCATAGCTCTCATCCGCACCGAGGCGGAGGCGGACGACCTCACCGACGAGCTCATCGACCGCTTCGGCGACCCGCCCCCGGGGGTGAACGCCCTTATCCACGTGGCCCTTCTCAGGGGCGAGGCGGGGAAGGCGGGCATCACCGACATCGCCCAGAAGCAGGGCTATCTCCGCTTCACGGTGGAGAACTTCGATATGGAGAAAGTTTCAGGACTCTATGCCCTGCCGGAATATAAGGGCAGGCTGAAGGTGGAGGCGGGCTCCAAGCCCTGTCTCAGCCTGAGGATAAAGGACAAAAACCGGGTCATTGAGGAGGCCCGCCGCTTTACCGCCCTCTGGGGCGGAGGCAGCGGTGACGCCAAGGGGACTCCGGAAAAGGAAGGACAGAGAATATGAAAAAGTTTGTTATTATTCTGCTGGTGGTGTGCCTCGTCTTTGCCGCCGCCGCAGGCTACCTCCTGGGCAGAAAGGTGGTAGCCGAAGAGCCCCAGCCAACCCAGACCCCAGCGGAGGCCACGGCGGACAGCCAGCAGGCCAGCGGCGAGCCCATCCAGGCGGAGACTCTGGACTATGAGGCCATCTATGCCCTCCACGACCCGGAGGATATAGTCATGCTCATAGACGGGGAGGAGATAAGCTGGAGCGAGTACTTCAGCTGGCTTTACATGAGCGCCATGCAGACCGAGCAGTACTTCGTTGCCATGGCCAGCTACGGCATGCCCATCAGCTGGTCCGACCCGGTGGGGGACGACCCGGAGAATACCTATGCCGACGCCGCTCTGGACGGAGGGGAGAACACCCTCATCCAGATAATGGCCATCCAGGGCTTTGCCGACTCCAACGGAGTTACCCCCAGTCAGGAGACTCTGGACTCTATAGCCCAGCAGGTGAAAAGCGACATGGCCGCCACCGTGGGGGAGGAGGGCACCGAGGAGGACTTCCAGGAATATCTGGACAGCCTCTACCGCAGCCGGGAGGCCTACGACCGCACAAACATGGCAAACTATATAAACATGCAGAACTTCAGCGAGAGCTACGGCCTGAAGGGCGAAAAGGTCAGCGATGAGCAGGCCATAGGCTACCTGGAGGAAAACGGCTACGTCTATGCAAACCACATCCTCCTGGCCACCATGGACCTCACTACCGGGGAGGCCCTGGATGAAGCTGCCGTTGCCCAGAAGAAGGCCCAGGCGGAGAGCCTGGTGGAAGAGCTGAAGGCCATCGACGACCATGAGCAGCTGGTAGAGCGCTTCAAGGAGCTGAAGGAGGAATACTGCGAAGACACCGGCAAGACCGCCTATCCCGACGGCTATCTCTTCCAGACCGGGGACATGGTGGAGGAGTTTGAGAGCGCAGCCCTGCTGCTGGAGGAATACGGAGTGTCGGAGCCGGTGGAGTCGCCCTACGGCTATCACATCATCCTGCGCCTGCCCCTGGATGCCGACGCCATAGTGGGCTACTCCAACACCGGCGAGGCCATCACCGCCCGGGAGTATTACGCCAACTACGACTATGCCCAGAAGCTGGACGCTTATCTGGCCGCCATGCAGGCCGAGTACGCCCCGGGCTTCACGCCCCCGGAGCTCAGCGACTATCTGGAGTGAAGCCGACCGAAACAGCCTATATAAGCGCAAAGTCGAAAAAAGGCTTTGCGCTTTCTTTATAAAGTATAAGAAAATGGCGGTTGAAAAGGGACTGAAGATAATATAAAATATACGGGAAAACCAAGGGGGAGGCGCTGTGTATGAACTGGAAAAAAGCTGCGGCAGTTCTGCTGCTGCTGGGGCTGCTGCCGGGCCTTGCCGGCTGCGGCGGGGAAAAGACCGCCGAGAGCGCCGTAAGCCCGGAGACGGAGGCGGCGCTGCCCGCACCGGCGGCGCTGACGCCGGAGCCCACACCGGAACCCACACCTCTCCCCACTCCCCGGCCGCCGGTGCCGGAGACTATAGAGGAGTCCTGGTTTGACGACGCCGTTTTTATAGGGGATTCCATCACCGGCATGCTCAGCTCCTATACCCTCCTTAACGGCGGACTGGGCCAGGCGGACATCATATATGCCAACAGCTATTCCTGCCACGGCGCCATGGAGGAGGACCTGAAGCTAAGCTACCAGGGGGAGAGGCTGAGCATGCCGGAGCTGGTGGAAAAGACCGGAGCCGGAAAGGCCTTTTTCCTGCTGGCCATGAACGATCTGAGCCGCAAGCCGAAGGAGATAAAGGAATGCTGGGCGGAGATTTTGGAGGAGATCCGCAGCCGCTGCCCGGATACCCAGGTGTTCATTCAGTCCGGCACGCCCCTGTTTACCGAGACGGGCTATCTGAACAACGACAATGTGGAGCTTTTGAATGAGGCCCTGAAAGACTTCTGTCTGGAAAACCACTGCGTCTATGTGGACATCGCCCAGGGATTGAAGGACGAAGAGGGAAAAATGCAGGGGAAGTTCAGCCTGGACTATGCCCACTTCAACGGGGACGGCTGCAAGGTATGGATAGAGGCCCTGATGGACAGTGACAATTATTATTACTCCCCGGATATGGGGACACAGGAGGAAACTAAATGAAAAAGATGAAGAGAATCATGGCGGGGCTGCTGAGTCTGCTGCTGGTTTTCAGCCTGGCGGCCTGCTCCGGCGGCGGCGACAAGGCGGACTTTGAGATGGACGTGCAGCAGGTCTATGAGGAGCTGACGGCCCTGCCGGACATGCCCGCCATGATAGAGCTGCCGGAGGATAAGGCCCTGGACTTCCTGGGGCTGGACATGTCCCAGTGCGTCCAGGCCGTGGCCGCCATATGCGCCGTGAATATCCAGGCCGACGAGATATGGCTGGTGGAGGCCAAGGACAGCTCTGCCGCCGCCGAGATAGAGGAGCTGGCCCGCTCCCGGGTGCAGCAGCGCATGGAGGAATTCAAAGGCTATTCCCCGGAGCAGTATCAGGTGCTGGAGAGCGCCGCCATACTCCGGGAGGGGAACTACGTGGTGCTGCTGGTGTCTCAGGACACGGAGGCGCTGAAGGCCGCCTTTGACAAGGCCGTGGGTATAGACTGAGAAGGTCCGGGGGACGGACAGCCCCCCGGTTTTTGTTGGGAGAGATCGTTCTGGTATTTTCAAGTAATGTTTTTCTGTTTGCCTATCTGCCGGCGGTACTGCTGCTGTACTACCTCTGCCCCAGACGCTGGAGAAATCTCCTGCTTTTTGTGGTGAGCCTGGTTTTCTACGGCTGGGGAGAGCCGGTATATCTGGGGCTGATGCTCTTTACCATAGCCCTGAACTACCTGGGCGGCCTGCTGATAGACCGCTACCGCAGCCGGGCAAAAAGGGCAAAGAGGCTGCTGGCCCTGACGGTGGTATTGAACCTGGCCCTGCTGGGCTTTTTCAAATACACCGGCTTTGTGCTGGAGAGCCTTAAGTCCCTTATACCCGGCATGTCGTCCCTGGCCGTGCCGGAGATAGCCCTGCCCATAGGCATCTCCTTTTACATATTCCAGTCCATGAGCTACACCATAGACGTATACCGCCGGGACGCCCCGGTGCAGAGAGACCCCATAGGCTTCGGGGCCTATGTGTCCATGTTCCCCCAGCTCATCGCCGGGCCTATTGTGAAGTACAAGGACGTGGCGGAGCAGCTGAGCTGCCGCCGGGAGAGCCTGGAGAAGTTCGCCTCCGGGGTGGGCGTGTTCATTATCGGCCTGGGCAAGAAGCTGCTGCTGGCAAACCAGATGGGCCTGCTGTGGGAAGAGCTCAGCTGTTCCGGGGGAACGGCCTCCGCCTGGGTGGGCATGCTGGCCTATACCCTGCAGATATACTTTGACTTCTCCGGCTACTCCGACATGGCCATAGGCCTGGGGCGGATGCTGGGCTTTGAATTTTTAAAGAACTTCGACTATCCCTACATTTCCCGGAGCGTCACCGAGTTTTGGCGCCGCTGGCACATAAGCCTCTCCACCTGGTTCAGGGAATATGTGTACATCCCCCTGGGGGGTAACCGCCGGGGACTGAAGCGGCAGATACTGAATATCTTCATCGTCTGGGCCCTCACCGGGCTGTGGCACGGGGCCAGCTGGAACTTCGTGCTTTGGGGGCTTTACTACGCCCTGTGGCTCACGGCGGAAAAGCTGTTTTTGCTGAAGGGCCTGGAGAAGCTCCCCTCCGCCCTGCGCTGCCTGCTGGTGCTGCTGGCGGTGGCCCTGGGCTGGATGCTCTTCTATTTCACCGACACCGGGGAGCTCTTCGCCTTTATGGGCAGACTCTTCAGCTTCCGGGGCGAGGATGTGTACAGCCGGAATATGATACTGGCCTACCTGCCAACTATGGCCCTGGCCGTCTTTGCCGCCACCCCGGCGGGGAAGAGCCTGTACCTGAGGCTGAGAGAGGGGAGAGTCAAGGACGCCCTGAGCATCCTGGGCCTGGGGGCCGTCTTCCTCCTCTGCACCGCCGCCCTGGCCAGCCAGAGCTATAACCCCTTCATCTATTTCAGGTTTTAAGGAGGCGGAGCATGAAAGGGAAACTGAGAGACTATATACTCTGCCTGCTGTTTTTGCTGTCGGTCTTCGCCATGGCGGCCCTGTTTCTGCTGCTGCCCAAGGAGGACTTCTCGGAAAAGGAGAAGCGATATCTGGAAAAGGCCCCGGAACTGAGCTGGGAGAGCCTGAGCTCCGGGGACTTCGGGGAAAAGGCGGAGAAGTACATGGCGGACCACCTGCCTTTCCGGGATTTCTTTGTGGGCCTGGCCGCCAATACCGACAGGCTCATGGGCCTGCAGGTGACCAAGGACATCTATGTGGGGGACAGCGGGCGGCTCTACGAGGCCCCGTACCGGGAGAATGCCGCCGCAACGGAGAGCAACATGGAGGCCATAAACGCCTTTGCAGAGAAGCTGGGCCGAAAGGTGGACTTCATGCTGGTGCCCTCGGCGGGCTACATGATGCAACAGGATATAAAGGGCCTTAAAAACCCCTATATAGACGATGAGCTGATAGCTGCCGCCTATGCCCAAGCGGGGGAGAATCTGCGCTGCATAGATCTGCTGGATACCTTCGGGGCGGCGGACAGGGGGCGGCTCTACTACCGCACCGACCACCACTGGACCGGCTACGGGGCCTGGCTGGCCTACAGGGAGTACATGGACAGCCTGGGCCGGGAGAGCCGGGCACAGACCGACTACAGCCTCAGCTACATCCCCGGCTTTTACGGCAGCACCTATTCCCGCAGCTGCCTGTGGCAGACGCCCCCGGAGGACATGGAGGTCTGGGACGACGGGGGGACTTACACCGTCAGCTTCTCCGACCGGGAGGGGGAATTTCACAGCCTGTTCTTCCCGGAGCGCCTGGAGGAGCCGGACAAATACACCTACTGGCTGGACGGGAACCACCCCCTGGTGCGCATTGAAAATCAGAACCCGGAGGCGGAGGGCAGCCTGCTGGTGCTGAGAGACTCCTATTCCAACTGCCTGGGCTGTTTTCTCGCCGGGTCATACAAGACAGTGGTGCTGGCGGACCTGCGCTACTATAAGGAGCCCCTGTCGGAGCTATGCCGGCAGGAGGGCTTCGACGATGTGCTCGTTGCCTATTCTGTTGGAAACTTCCTCACGGACAACAACTTCATCTGGCTGGAGTGATAAATTAAAGACGCTGTGAAACGGAAAATCACAGCGTCTTTTTTATCTTTCCTATTATATATATAGAAGGAATGAAGATAAAGGCGTAAAGCAGATTTATCAGGGGGATGAGCTTCAGCGACCACAATTCCAGACTGAGAGCGTCCCGGCCTATCAGCAGGGAGATGGCTATGGCCGTCAGCACCGTGGGCCAGATGAGCCAGCGGCCCCGGCTCATGTCCGTGAGCCGTTCTCCTCGATAGGCGGCATCCTGCCCCAGGCAGAGACGCAGAGAGTACTGGGCGGCGTAAAGAAAGACGGACACCAGAAGAAAGTCCGGGAACAGCCACAGCATCACCACCAGCGCCTCCACCCGTTCCACCGTGCGGAAAAAGACCAGATTGCGCACCATGATAAAAAAGGGGCGGCTGAGCCGGGAGCTGAGCTCGGCGCCGAACATGCCCACCACCGCCAGACACAGCAGGCTCATCAGCAGCACCATGGCCGCAAGCCACAGGCTGCCCTGCCGGGCCCGGCCCGGCTCCTTGGGGCACAGGCCCTCTATGAAGCACACGGCGTAGACCCCGAAGGAGAGCACGTCTATGGCCGCCAGGGAGCCCAGGGCCACGGGGAGGGCGTCGTCCAAGGTCACGGGGAGAAGGTTGTCCGGCTCCAGGTCACTGAGGGAGAAGAGAAAGATAAGCAGCAGGGCGCCTATGAGCACCGGGCTTATCATCATGGCGGAGCGGACTATGGAGCGGGGATTGCCCAGGGCCGCCGCCAGGCACACCAGGCCCAGGCCCAGGGTGAAGGGCCAGGGGGAGCTGTCCGGGTAGACGGTGACGATGAGCCGGTCCGCCCCGGAGCGGAGGATGAAGCCGGAATAGAGGATGAGCCAGGCGGCGGTGAGGGCCAGGGCGGCCCGCCCCGCCCTCTGTCCCAGACAGCGGAGCATCAGCTCCTGGAGATTCTCACCCTCCCGGCGGCAGTCCATAAGATCGGATATGAAATACATATACAGCAGCATGGGCAGGGCGGCCAGAGGCGCAGTCAGCCATACGGCCCGGCCCGCCTGCTCCGTGGCGGCGGATATAAAGATCCGCAGAGAGGGAACCAGCAGCATCAGCGTGGCCAGAGTAAAGAGCTGCCGCCGGGTGATCTGTGTCAGTTTGTTCACGTCTATGCTTCCTTTATGTCATTGGTGTGGCTCAGCCTGCCGCTGACGCTTATCTGCAGCTCCAGGGAGGGCAGGACATGGGCAAAGTCCTGCTCCATGAGCCGGTAGTTCTCCGGGGAGCTGCGCTCCACCTTGCCGGCAAGGCCAAGAAAATCCGCCTTCAGCTGCATGGAGCTTTGCAGCAGACTGCTGAGCTGCCGGGAGACGGCGGACTCCAGCTGCCCGGTGAGGTAGTTGATGTATTCCTCCGTGCCCTCGGCCCGGGAAGAGCCGGACTCCATCACCGAGGCCGTCACCTCCGCCCGTATCTCCAGGCCCTTCAGCTCCCCGGGCCCGGCCCACACCGGGTTGAGCTGGGCGCTGCCGTCATATACCTCCAGGGAACAGGGGCGGCCGTCCATGTCCTCCACGGCAATAAAGCTTATAGGCACTCCGCCGGTCATCAGCCCCACCGCTACCGACAGCTCCGGCTCCAGATATTTGCAGAGCTTTCCGTCCCGGATGACGCCGTATCCCGCCATGCCCGCCATCAGGGGCGTGTCCGCTTCTTTTTGGGACTGCTGAGAGCCGCCCTCCCCGGTCTCCTGGGCCTGCCGGGCCTCTTCTTCGCTTTGGCCCTGCTGCATGTTTTCTCCGCTTTGGCCCTGCTCCTCTCCCTGGGCGCTCTCCTCCGTCTCCCCGGAGCTGCCGCCCTGGGGCGGGGTGGACTCGGAGCCGGGCTCGCAGCGTATGGCGCAGACCAGGGCGCTGCCGTAGCGCTCCAGGGAGCTTATGGTGTCCGCCACGGTGAAGACCCGGCTGTTGCTGGCAGTGGCGAAGACCTCCCGCACTGCCTGCATCACCTCGGAGATGCCCCGGCTTCCGTCGCCCACCTCCATCACCGCCTGTTCCGCCGTGCCCTCACGGACAATATACAGGGGGATGTCGATGCGCAGCTCCGGGGACTGGCAGAGATAGTCCAGGAAGCTGTCCATATCCTCCTGGGCCGCGGCCTCTCCCACCAGGATGTGGTTCACATGGGAGAAGAAGATCTCCTCCTCGTAGGAAAGCTCATAGGCCCGGTCTATGGCGGTGCTCACCGTGCCCCCGGCGGCGCTCATGCGCCGGGGCCCGCTGCCGGAGGCCTCCGCCGCCGCAGCCATGGAGACCCGGACGCTGCCCTCCTCCCGGTCCAGGCCCATAGTCTGGACCACCATCAGCTGCTGTATTTCCCGGTAATTGGTGTGTATCCCGCCGCAGCCGCTGAGACTCAGCAGAGAGGATATTATAATAAGAATGGATATATAGCGTTTCATTTTTGCCGCCTCTTGTCCGGTGTATTCAGATCGGGGTCCCTGTACTTGTCCAGAGCCTTGGGCAGTCTCAGCAGCAGCCGCAGCAGAGGGAAGGGCCGCCCGTCGGTCATGGGGGCGGTGTAGCTGAGACCGAAGCTGTCTATGGAGGAGATGTGCAGCAGGAACAGGCAGATCACCAGCCCCACCCCGAAGAACCCCGCTATCAGAGCGGCTATAACCAGAGTCAGGCGCAGCAGCCTCACCACTGCCCCCAGGTCCTGGCTGGGCAGAGTGTAGCAGGCTATGCCGGAGGTGGCTACCACGATGATGGCTATGGGTGAGACCACCTGGGCCTCCACCGCCGACTGGCCCACAATGAGGGCGCCGATGATGGACACCGTGTCGCCTATTGGGTTGGGCAGACGCAATCCTGCTTCCTGCAAAAGCTCAAAGGCAATGAGCATGCTGAATATCTCCAGGGCCGTGGAAAAGGGCACGTTCTTCTTGGCCTCTATTATAGACAGCAGCAGCCGGGTGGGTATCATCTCCTGGTGATACATGGCCACCGCCACATACAGGGCGGGCAGAAATATTGCCAGCATCAGAGACACATAGCGCAGCACCGTAAGGGAGGTGGCCACAAGATAGTTCTTGCTGCTGTCCCCGGTGACCTGCATGAAGTCCGCCAGAGAGGCGGGGAGGATGAGGCCCAGAGGCAGCCCGTCCACCAGCAGCCCTACCCGCCCCGCCATCAGCTGCATGGCAAAGCGGTCCGGCCGCTCCGTGTGCAGCAGCTGTGGCATGGGGGAGCGGGGAGAGTCCACGATGTACTCCTCCAAAGTGCCGGTGGCCAGCAGGGCGTCCACGTCCAGCTCGTCCAGCCTCCGGGCCAGCTCCTCCACCGTGGCTGGGTCCGCTATGCCGTCCATAAACATTATGGACAGCCGGGTCTTGCTCTTGCGGCCCACGTTGCTTTCCACCAGCTTCAGCTTGGGGGAGCATATCCTCCGGCGCACCAGGGCGGTGTTTATCCGCAGAGTCTCCACAAAAGAGTCCTTAGCCCCCTTGAGAGACTTTTCCAGGGTGGGCTCGGAGATGCTGCGCACGTTGCTGCTGCGCACCTCAAAGCTGACAGCACGGCTTATCCCATCCAAAATGACGGCACAGTGTCCGTGGCTGAGGTCGTTCACCAGCTCGTCCATGGTGCTGCGTTCCTTGGCGGAGTAGCTGTAGGCTGCACCCAGAAGGATGTACTCAAGACACTGCTGCTCGCTCTTTACCAGAGGACTGCGCCCGGCCTGGGTCAGAGGGCGTATTATCTCCTCCGCCACGGCGGTGCCGGAGACCAGCCCGTCCAGCCAGCATATCTTCAGCTTGATATTCTGTTCCAGACCCAGGATTATATCCCGGCTCTCGTAGTCGCTGCAGCGGGAGAAGATCTCTTTAAGATTCTCCGAGCTGAGCAGACATTTGTACTCCGGAAGCTTCTGCCTGTGATAGCCCCGGGAGCTCTCATATGAATCAGTATACATATTGTGTATTATGTCCCGCAAACAACTCAATATTTAGAAAAGAAAAAAACTTCCAAAAAAATCAAAAAAGTGTTGACAAAGGGCGATTCCGGTGGTATATTAGCAAGGCGCCTTGAGGGAGAGCCAAGAAATTGGCAAGAGATGGTAAAAAGAAATTCAAAAAATTTCAAAAACCTCTTGACAGGCTCCTGAAAGCGTGCTAAAATAATCAAGCTGTCCCGGAAGGGAGCTAGCGAGTGTACCTTGAAAATTGAACAATGTAAGAACAGCTTATGCAAAATAAGCACCAGAAAAGGGTTCTTTTAAAAAGTCTGAAAAGACAAAAGATTCTTTTGAGAGCTGGAAAGCTTCAAT
>CALWYF010000051.1 GCA_944385705.1 uncultured Oscillospiraceae bacterium
TGGGGATTGCCTTGCCTGTTTTTTACTTGGTTGCCTTCTTTTTTCGCGGCCCTCGTGGTTTGGATTCAGGGCGCTTTATCACGCCGTTCGGGAAATAGGTGTTTTCATATCTCTCGAAATAAACAAATAATCCGAACCCATCTCCTATCGGAAACAAGTTCGGATTATATTGGTTTGGTGCCGGTGACCGGACTCGAACCGGTACGTTGTCGCCAACGAGGGATTTTAAGTCCCTTGTGTCTACCATTCCACCACACCGGCATACTTACTACAATTTAACACTGTAATTTAAATAAGTCAAGAGCGGAACTTTTTGCCAGGCTGTGACGTCTTATTTACATAACATGGAAATGGGAGGTCTCCCTATGATGACGTTTATGGTCCTCGCCTTGACGATATATCTCGCCTTCAGTCTTGCCGCCCGCTTCTTCGGAGAGATGCTGCCGGCACCGGGCATCTGCGCCCCCTTCTTCAGATTTCCCTTCCGCTCCTCCCGGCCCTACGCCGGAGTTATGGATGCCCAGTTCTCCCATCTTCCGGAGGACCCGGAGCCGACGGTTCTGCTTATGATGGTGGACGGCCAGCTCTACCAGAGCGCCGGCCGGGAGAGCGACAGAGACGGCCGCTGCGGCATTATGGACGGACAGATCACCGACAGTGTGGAGCGAAACTTTATTCCCTCCCGGGACGGCCAGTCCAACTTTGGCGCTCCCTACGGCTATCAGTATGGGGACAATGGGGAGCTGGAAGTCAATATGGAAGGCCGCTGGATGGTTTTCGAGCCGACCCAAAGTCCCAAGGTCCAGGGCACTTAAAGAGATTAAAGGCAGAAAACTCTTGACAGCTCCGGATTTCAGGTTTATATTTATTCACGTAATTAATTTTCAAGGAGCCTTTTCTCCATGAAGAAGAACTTCGCTTTTGCAGCATATTATTACTACTTTACCGCCAAGCTGAGGTAAGGGTAATTTGTGGTGCAAAAAAGAAGCTGTTAAAAATTGCTTATGATGCTGCACAGGTTACACCTGAGCAGCATTTTTTTATTCCCCCGGCTGTGTTAACACCGCCGGAAAAACAAAGAAAGTATCAATAAACGGAGGACGGAAAAATGATAGTTGTACTCAAGCACGGTGTGACCGACGACAAGCGGGACCAGCTGATAAGCTGGCTGAAAAATCTGGGACTGCAGATCCACATATCCGTGGGCGCCTATCAGACCGTCCTGGGCCTTATCGGCGACACCAGCCGGGTGGACATGGACCTGGTGGGCAGTCTTGAGATAGTGGATGCAGTAAAGCGGGTCACCGAGCCCTTCAAGTGCTGCAACAGGAAGTTCCACCCGGAAGACATGGTTGTGGACTGCCAGGGCGTGAAGATAGGCGGCGGCAACTTCGTCATGATAGCCGGCCCCTGCTCCGTGGAGAGCGAGGAACAGATAGTGGCCGTGGCCAAGGCCGTCAAAGCCGCCGGAGCTCAGATACTCCGGGGCGGCGCTTTCAAGCCCCGCACCTCCCCCTACGACTTCCCCGGTCTCAAGGCCACCGGCCTAGAGCTTTTGAAAATAGCCCGGCAGGAGACCGGTCTGCCCTTTGTCACCGAGATAATGAGCGTGGCCGACCTGCCCCTCTTTGAAGATGTGGACATGCTCCAGGTGGGAGCCCGGAACATGCAGAATTTCGACCTGCTCCGGGAGCTGGGAAAGATCAACAAGCCCATTCTCCTCAAACGGGGCCTGGCCAACACCCTTAAGGAGCTGCTCATGAGCGCCGAATACATTATGGCCAGCGGCAACGAGCAGGTGGTACTCTGCGAGCGTGGCATCCGCACCTACAGCGACTACACCAGGAACACCCTGGATATCTCCGCTGTGCCCATGCTCCACGAGCTGTCTCACCTGCCCGTCATCGTAGACCCCAGCCACGCCACCGGCATTGCCAAGATCGTCCCCCCCTGCGCCCTGGCCGGAGCTGCCGCCGGAGCCGACGGTCTGATAATCGAGGTCCACAACGACCCCATCCACGCTCTCTGCGACGGGGCCCAGTCCCTGCGCCCGGAGGAATACGCCGCTCTGGCTGAAAAAGTACGCAAGGTAAGGGAGGCCATAGCCTGATGAAAGTTGGAATAGTGGGTCTGGGGCTCATAGGCGGTTCCTTCGCCTGGGCCTATCATAATGACGGCCATCAGGTGCTGGCCTTTAACCGCACCCGCTCGGTGCTGGATTTTGCCATGCTCAGCGGCGCGGTAGACGGAGAACTGACAGAGGAAAACGCCGGCGACTGCGACCTCATTCTGGTCACTCTATATCCCCAGGCCGCCATTGATTATATTGACAAGATGGGTCCCCACTTTGGGAAAAAGCCTTTGGTCATTGACTGCTGCGGCACCAAGCGGGTGGTGTGCTCCGCCTGCTTCCCCATTGCCGAGCGGGACGGCTTTACCTATATCGGCGGTCACCCCATGGCCGGCACCCACAACTCCGGCTTCAAGTACGCCAAGGGCACTATGTACAAAGGCGCTCCCATGGTCATCGTGCCCCCACGCTTTGACGATATTGAGCTGCTGGGCCGGGTCAAGGAGCTTTTGGCCCCCGCAGGTTTCGGCAGGATATCCGTCACTACGGCGGAAAAGCACGATCAGATGATAGCCTTTACCTCCCAGATGGCCCACGTGGTCTCCAACGCCTACATCAAGAGCCCCACCGCCAAGATTCACAAGGGCTTTTCCGCCGGCAGCTACAAGGACCTGACCAGGGTTGCCTGGCTCAATCCCCCTATGTGGGCGGAGCTATTCATGGAGAACAAGGACTTCCTGCTCCATGAGCTGGAGCTGTTTATAAACAGCCTCACCCAGTACCGGGATGCCATGGTAAACGACGACATGCCGGAGCTTATCCGCCTGCTGGACGAGGGCCGCAGGCTGAAGGAAGAGGTGGACGGACGTTGAAAAAGGTGCACATATCCGCCTCCAGAGACTACGACGTGCTGGTGGAGTGGGGTCTGCTGGACAGGAGCGGTGAGCTTATAAAAGAAGCCACCGGCTCCAAAAAGGCGGCCATTATCTCCGGGGACATCGTTTTCCCCCTTTACGGGGAGCGGCTCAAGCGCTCCCTGGAGGCCGCCGGCATGGAGACGGAGGTCTTCGTCCTGCCCCACGGGGAGCAGTCCAAGACCCTGGCAAACTACGGAAATATACTGGAGTTTCTCTCCCGGAAACACTTCGGCCGCAGCGACGTATTGGTTGCCCTGGGCGGAGGCGTCACCGGGGACATCACCGGCTTTGCCGCTTCCACCTATCAGCGGGGCATGAACTTTGTACAGGTGCCCACAACACTGCTGGCGGCGGTGGACTCCTCCGTGGGAGGCAAGACCGCCGTGGACCTGCCGGCGGGGAAAAACCAGGTGGGCAGCTTCTACCAGCCCGCTCTGGTCCTCTGTGACCCGGAGCTGCTGGCCACTTTGCCGGAGGAGGAATTTGCCTGCGGCTGCGCCGAGGTCATCAAATACGCAGTTCTGGGCAGCCGGGACTTCTTTGACAGGCTGAAAGCCCTCCCTGTCTCACAGCAGATTGAGGACGTGATATGCACCTGTGTGGAGATGAAGCGGGACGTCGTTGCTCAGGACGAATATGACCGGGGCCTTCGGCAGCTTCTGAATCTGGGCCACAGCTTCGGCCACGCGGTGGAGGCATGCAGCCATTTCACCGTGCTCCACGGCCAGGCCGTGGCCATAGGCATGGCGGCCATCACCCGGGCCGCCGTGGCCAAGGGCCTCTGCTCAGAGAAGACTCTGGCAGAGCTGCTGGAGCTTTTGGAGCAGTACGGCCTGCCTGTCCGCTGTGAATACTCCCTTGACGAAATGTACGCCGCCTCCCTGCTGGACAAGAAGCTCACTGGAGGCATGATGCACCTGATAGTTCCGGAGGAGATAGGCCGCTGCCGAATAGTGGCCGTAGCAACGGAAGATGTGAAAAGCTGGATGGAAGCGGGAGGTATAGGCCGATGAATATCAGCATAAAGCCGGGGCAGCGCAGCGGCCTGGTGAAGATACCCGCCTCCAAGTCCCAGGCCCACCGGCTGCTCATCTGCGCCGCCCTGGGCAGGACCGACACCCTGATAGAATGCGACGGGCTCTCGGCGGATATACGTTCCACCGCCCAGTGTCTCAATGCCCTGGGGGCGGATATCCGTCCCAATGCGGACGAGAGCGCCCTTTGGGTCAGTCCCATTGTGAAAGTCACCCACGGTCTATGCCATCTGCCCTGCGGGGAGAGCGGCAGCACCCTGCGTTTCCTCCTGCCGGTCTGCGGAGCCCTGGGGGCTCAGGCGGTCTTCCACATGGAGGGCAGGCTGCCCCAGCGGCCCCTGGCTCCCCTGGACCGGCAGCTGGAGGAGCACGGCATGGAGCTTCGCCAGGAGGGTGAGCTGCTCTATTGCTCCGGGCAGCTGCAATCCGGAGACTATGAATTGCCCGGCAACGTGTCCTCCCAGTACATATCCGGGCTGCTCATGGCTCTGCCCCTGGTATCCGGGGACAGCCGGCTCAGCGTCACCGGCAGTATCGAATCGGCGGCCTATATCACTATGACCGAGGACGCTCTCAGGCTTTCAGGCATAGATTTTACAAAGGAAAACAACTGCTACTCCATCCCCGGCGGCCAGCGCAGCCGTCTGCCCCGGACTTTGCAGGTGGAGGGAGACTTCTCCAACGCCGCCTTCTTTTTGTGCATGGGAGCCCTGTCCTCTCAGGGCATAGAGGTTACCGGGCTGAACACCGCTTCCCATCAGGGAGACCGGGCTGCGGTGGATATTCTCCGCTCCTTCGGTGCTGAGATACGGGAGCTGGAAAAGGGCTACTTCGTCCGGCGCTCACGGCTTCAGGGCCTCACCATCGACGCAAAGCCCATCCCCGACCTGATCCCGGTGCTCAGTGTGGTAGCTGCCCTGTCCCGGGGCGAGACCCGCATAATAAATGCCGGGCGGCTGCGGCTGAAGGAGTCTGACCGGCTCAGCAGCACCGCCTCCCTTATCCGCTCCCTTGGCGGAGAGGTGGAGGAGCTGGAGGACGGCTTGGTCATCCACGGCAAATCCCGGCTTTCCGGCGGCAGCGTGGACTCCTGGGGGGACCACCGCATAGCTATGGCAGCGGCCACCGCCGCCTGCGGCTGCAGCGCCCCGGTGGAGCTCAGCGGCGCCCAGGCGGTGAACAAGTCCTATCCCCGCTTCTGGGAGGACTTTGAGAAGCTTACAGGAGGCGAAGCATGAGCAGTTCTTACGGTGAAAACCTGCGGCTGAGTATTTTCGGCCAGTCCCATTCCCCGGCCATAGGCATGACTCTGGAGGGCATACCCGCCGGGGAGCACATAGATTTCGACGAATTGCAGCGCTTTATGGAGCGCCGGGCCCCGGGCCGCAAGGCCTACTCCACCGCCCGGAAAGAGGCGGATATGCCGGAATTCCTCTCGGGAGTCCGGGGGGAATATACCTGCGGCACTCCTCTCACCGCCATAATCCGAAACGGCGACACCCGTTCCAAGGACTATGCCGCTTTTTCCTCTGTCCCCCGGCCCGGCCATGCCGACTACACCGCCCAGGTGAAATACTTCGGCTATCAGGACTATGCCGGAGGCGGCCACTTCTCCGGCCGGCTCACCGCTCCCCTCTGCATAGCCGGAGGCATCTGTTTACAGATACTTAAGCGCCAGGGCATAGAGGTGATATCCCGGATAAAATCCATAGGCCCGGTGCTTGATGAGCAGCCTCTCCTGTCCTCCACCGCCGGGAAAGATTTCCCCACTGTGGACGAGGCGGCGGGAAAGGCAATGCAGGAGGCCATTGAGCAGGCCCGGATGCAGAAGGACTCCCTTGGCGGAGTCATAGAATGCGCCGTGCTGGGTCTGCCCGCCGGGCTGGGAGACCCCATCTTCGGGGGCATGGAAAACCGCATTGCCGCCATAGTCTTCGGCATCCCCGCAGTCAAGGGCATAGAGTTCGGCGCAGGCTTTCAGGCGGCCCGGCTCCGGGGCAGTGAAAACAACGACAGCTTCGTCATAGAGGTCGGGCAGGTGAAGACCCGCAGCAACAACTGCGGCGGCATCCTGGGAGGCATTACCGACGGCATGCCCCTCATCTTCAGAGCCGCAGTAAAGCCAACCCCCTCCATAGCAACGGAGCAGGACAGCGTGGACATGAAGGAGCTGAAGGCGGCAAAGCTCACCGTTGGCGGCCGCCATGACCCCTGCATAGTTCCCCGTGCGGTACCCTGTATGGAGGCCGCCGCGGCCATAGCCGTATACGACGCCCTGCTGGGGCGCAGAAAGGAATTGAGGTAGAGAGAGATGGACCTGAGCGACTATAGAAAGCAGATAGACGAGATTGACGACGAGCTGGTAAAGCTCTTCTCCCGGCGAATGGAGACCGCCGCCCGGATAGCCGAATGCAAGCGGGATATGGGCAAGGGCGTCATGGACGCCAAGCGGGAGCGGGAGAAGCTGCTGGACATTCTGGGCAAGTGCCCGGAGGAGCTGCAGGACTACACCTCCTCCCTCTATTCCCTCATATTTGAGCTGAGCCGCAGCTACCAGCACCGCATCCTGGGCACCGGTTCCGCCCTCACCGAGCAGATACAGTCCGCCATTGAAAACACCCCCAAGCTCTTTCCCTCCAAGGCCACGGTGGCCTGTCAGGGCGTGGAGGGAGCTTACTCCCAGCTGGCCTGCGAAAAGCTCTTCCGCCTGCCGGGCATCTTCTATTTCAGCAACTTTGACGCCGTGTTCTCCGCCATCGAAAAGGGCCTGTGCCAATACGGAGTGATCCCCCTGGAAAACAGCACCGCCGGTTCCGTCAACAAGGTCTACGACCTTATGATGCGCCACAACTTCCGCATAGTGCGCAGCGTGCGTCTCAAGGTAGACCACAACCTGCTGGTAAAGCCGGGCACCAAGCTCTCGGATATAAAGGAGATATACTCCCACGAGCAGGCCATAAACCAGTGCGCCGGATATTTGCAGAAGTTCAGCGGGGTGAAGATCATCCCCTGTGAGAACACCGCCGTGGCGGCCAAATACGTGGCCCAGTCGGAGACCGGCGACGTAGCCGCCCTGTCCTCCCGCTCCTGCATGAAGCTCTACGGCCTGGAGTGTCTGGAGGAATCCGTTCAGGATAAGGGCAACAATTTCACCCGCTTTATCTGCATCTCCAAAGATCTGGAGATCTATCCCGGGGCCGACCGCACCAGCCTTATGATGGTGCTGCCCCACACCCCCGGCTCCCTGTACAAGGTGCTCAGCCGCTTCTATGCCCTGGGCATCAACCTGAACAAGCTGGAGAGCCGCCCCCTGCCGGAGCGCAATTTCGAGTTCATGTTCTATTTCGATCTGGACACTTCCGTCTACTCCCCCCAGTTCATCCAGCTCATGGGTGAGATGGAGACAATCTCCGAGGAATTCAGCTATCTTGGAAGCTACAGTGAGGTGATATGATGCTTAAATGCGGTCTTTTGGGCAGGAAGCTGGGGCATAGCTACTCCCCTGCCATCCACAGCATGCTCTCCGATTACAGCTATGAGCTCTTTGAACGGGAGCCGGAGCAGCTGGAGGACTTCCTCCTCCACGGGGACTGGGACGGGATAAACGTCACCATTCCCTATAAGAAAACCGTGCTGCCCTACTGCCGGGAGCTGAGTCCCCTGGCAAAAGAGATAGGCAGCGTGAACACCATAGTCCGCCGCCCGGACGGCAGTCTCTTCGGGGACAACACCGACGCCTACGGCTTTGAAAGTCTGGCGAAGAAAAGCGGCATAGAGGTCCGGGGCAAAAAGGCCCTGGTTCTGGGCAGCGGCGGCGCCTCCGTCACGGTGGCGGCGGTGCTGAAAAGGCTGGGAGCCGCCAGCGTCACCGTCATATCCCGCAGCGGTGAAAACAATTACGACAATATCCAGAAGCACGCCGACGCCAAAATCATCGTCAACACCACCCCCCTGGGCATGTACCCCAACAACGGTCAGGCCGCTGTGAACCTGGAGACCTTCCCGGACTGCGAAGGTGTGCTGGATGTGGTGTACAATCCGGCCCGCACTGCCCTGCTTTTGCAGGCGGAGAGTCTGGGTATAGCCCATGCCGGAGGCCTGTACATGCTTGTGGCCCAGGCCAAGCGTTCCTCGGAGATATTCACCGGCAGCAGCATTCCCGACAGTGAGACGGAGCGCATTGAAAAACTTCTCTCCGCTCAGATGCAGAACATCATCCTCATCGGCATGCCCTCCAGCGGCAAGAGCACTGTGGCCACTGCCCTGGGCAAAAAGCTGGGCCGTCCGGTCTACGAGGCCGACGCCCTCATTGAGGAGGAGGCGGGCATGGACATTCCCGCCATCTTTGCCGCCCACGGCGAGGACTATTTCCGCAAGCTGGAGACCCAGGTACTCAGAAAGCTGGGGGCCCTGTCCGGGGCCGTCATCTCCACCGGCGGCGGCAGCGTCACCCGGGAGGAGAATTACGCCCCCCTGCACCAGAATGGCCGGATAGTCTGGCTTCTGCGGGACACTGACAAGCTGGACAAAACGGGCCGCCCCGTCTCTCTCAGAAGCGACCTCAATGAGCTCTATACCAGGAGGGAACCTATGTACGCTCGCTTTGCCGACCTGAAGGCGGACAACAACGGTACCATCGAGGACACTCTGGCACAAATCATGGAGGCGCTGAAATGAAAATACTGGTGATAAACGGACCCAACCTGAACCTGCTGGGCCTGCGGGAGCCGGACATCTACGGCAGGCAGAATTACAGCGCCCTGGTGGAACTCATTGAGAAAGTCTGCCGGGAAGAGGGCATAAGCGTGGAGGTCTTCCAGTCCAACCACGAAGGGGCCATTGTGGACAAGATACAGGCCGCCTACGGGAATTTCGACGGAATCGTGATTAATCCCGCTGCCTATACCCACACCAGCGTGGCCATCCTGGACGCTCTGAAGGCAGTGGCCCTGCCCGCCGTGGAGGTCCACATCTCCGACGTGAGCAGCCGGGAGAGCTTCCGCCAGGTCTCCTATCCTGGTATGGCCTGCATCAAGACCTATATGGGCCACGGCTTTGAGGGCTACGCCATGGCCATACGTTATTTGAAAGCCTATCTTAACAAGGAAAATCAGCCGTGAACTGAACATCGCCTGACCCCGCCGGTCTCCCGGCGGGGTCTTACATTTTCTCCCGTCCAAGGTGTCAGATCTCCTGCCCGGAGCATATCCTGCATTGGGGCATAGCCCCGAAAGGAGATAACACAGATGGGTGTTACCAGTTCAAATAAACTTGTAAACGCTGACCGTATATCCTGCGACGGCTCTCTGAAGGTGACTCTTGCTCTCACCGCCGCCCCGGATATCGTTGAAAATCCCATAGACATTGTGCTTATACTGGACCGCTCCGGCAGCATGGCCGGGGCTCCCCTGGCCGCCGTGAAGGAGGGTGCCAAAGCCTTTATAGATATAATCGATGAGGCCACCGACGGCTCACAGGACGGGCAGATAGGCAACGGCAGCCGCATAGGCATAGTGAGCTTTGCCACCGAGGGCAGGGTGGACGCCCAGCTCATCACCTCAGTGGACACTTTAAAAAATGCCGTGGACTCCCTTGTCTCCGGCGGCAGCACCAATCACGCCCAGGCTTTCGCCAAGGCCACGGAGCTGTTCTCCCCTCCCTCCGGCAATGCCAAGGTCATGGTGATGTTCACCGACGGCAACACTACCGTTGGAGCTCCCCCGGCCCCGGTTGCGGAGGCAGCCAAGGCCCAGGGCATAGTGATATACTGCATTGGGCTCATCGGCTCCGACGGGCTTGATATAGACGCTTTGAACACCTGGGCCACGGACCCGGATGCCACCCATGTGGCGGTGACTCCGGACGCAGCCGACCTGGAAGAGCTCTTTGCAGAGCTGGCCGCCAATATATCCAAGACCGGCGCCACCGATGTCAAAATCGACGAAGTTGTCAATTCCGACTTTATGATAACCAGCATCCTGCCCCCCGACAAGGGAGACGCCCAGATGCTGGATGCTCACAGTCTGAAATGGACCATCGCCGAGCTGGGCGTCACCGGAAGTGAAAGCGCAGTTCTGGAGTTCTTCATTCGCCATGTGTCCAAGGAGCCGGGCACAAAGGCGGTGAACCAGTCCATCACCTACTCCGACAACGAGGGTAACGTGGTCATCTTCCCGGACCCCAAGGTGGATGTGAACTGCGATATAGTGGTCAACCCCGAGGGCTGTCCCGAGCCGGTGGACCTGAGCGTGGACGGCTGCGCAGACTCCGTGCTTGTGGATATGGGAGAGGTGCAGCTGGAATCCCTGGGCAGGATAATTCAAATGGACGTGACCATCAAAAACGTCTGCCCCGGCAAGCGGGTGGCTCTGGCCGCCATTCTGACGGAAGTAGACGAAAACGGCATGGAATATCAGCGGGGCATGAAGACTTTTGCCATCCCCGCCCATAATGCCCCCGGCTGCCGGGATGTGCTGGTGAAGTGCATCAAATTCGTGGTGCCTGAGGCCCTGTCTGTTGCCGACGAGGAGATCGGCGCAATGTGCAGCCCTCGCCAGTTCAAGGCCAGATTCATCGCCCACAATATTGATACCGACTACCGCTGCTGCGAATCCGTAGTGACTCTCTGACAGCCCCGGCATAAAGGGATTCTGCCGATAAACGCAATAAAAAAGCAAAAGGCCGCCCAGCTCCCGGAACAGGAGTCGGGCGGCTGAATATTTCATTTTGTCATTGCGAAGCCGTAGGCCAGATCCAGCCAGTCCATGAGCTTTTCGTCCACATCCTCCGGCTTTTCCAGCAGCACGTGGTGGGTCCAGCGGCCGGGATAGGGCTCCGCGGCCTGAACTATCCTGGGGTTTTCCAGTCTCCGGCCCAGGCCAAAGGAGACCAGAACATATTTCTCCGGCCAAGCCTTGAGCCTCCGCCATGGCAGGGACACAGCGGCAAAGACATGGCGGTTTTTCAGGGATATCTGGGTCTTGGATACCTTTACTCCCATGTCCGGGTAAGCTGAATCCAGCCGCCTTTTCAGCCGCTCATATACCGGCAGCATCTCCGGCATTGCCTGGAAAAAAATCAGCTCCTCATCCGTCACGGTCAGTCCCTCCACGCCTTTCCCCGGTGATTGCAAAGCATCTGCTTTTATAAAATTTCAATTTGCTTCTTTGGTTTACGTCAAGATATGAATTTATATATGGCCTGGGCCACACCGTCATGCTCATTGTCGGCGGTGACATAGCGGGCCAGCTTTTTCAATTTCTCCCCGGCATTGCCCATGGCCACAGGCAGCCCGGCTTTCATAAGCATCTCCCGGTCGTTATCGCTGTCTCCTACGGCCATTATTTCCTCCAGACCAAGGCCCAGCAGACTTCCAAGCTCCTCCAGAGTCCTGCCCTTTCCCGCTTGGACGGACACGATCTCAGTATAAAAGGGCGTGGGCCGGGCGGCTTTCAGCTGAGGATAGGCTCTGAGCAGCTCCGCCACGGCATCGCCCTCCTCTGCTCCCAGGCATCTCAGGGCCAGCTCTTCCAGGTCCTCCCGCTCCAGCAGTCTTCTCTCCAGCTCCGGGTCCACACGGCGGCTCTTTTTATAGTACTCCCAGAAAGGCGTCCCGGCGTGGAGCTGTTCCGCCTTTTTGTAGGACTCCGGGCTGACATAGCCGGCTCCGTCCATGAACAGTTCTTCCATTATATACATGCCCCGGAGCTTTTCCAGCAGCTCCCGACACAGCAGTGCCGGCACAGGGTGGCTTATTATTTTCTTGCCTCTCCTCCAGGCCGAAGCGCCGTTGGAGCTGACGGCATAGTCCACGCAGTCCATATCCATAAGTTCCCGGGGTATGCCCCCATAGGGACGTCCGGTGACCGGGACTATATATACCCCACGCCCGGCAGCATATTTCAGCGCCTCCGCAACCGGCTCTGTGATCTTCTTCTCCTCGTTCAGCACTGTACCGTCCAGGTCCAGTGCTATCAGTTTGATTGCCATGTCTTCTCCCCTATGCGACGCAGGCTTGCCCGGATATAAGTCCCGGCGCCCACGGCATATATTTATATTCTGTTTACTGCTGCAATACTGTAAGTCCCTACCAATAAAAAACATACGAGTCATCATCTCAGAAACAGCGGCCTGACTTTCAAGTCAGCCGTGTTTGTCACAAAGGCACTTAGTCTAAATTATGATCCGGGATGTTCTCTCCATAGTCCTAATATTGTCAACACAAGCTGTGTCAATGGTATCAAAAATGAGCTGGATAAACAAGGCATAACAAAGCAATCTCTTTTGCCTCAATGGGTGATATCCCGGCAGACATCTTTTCTGTACAGCAGTTTACCTAAAAATACATACAGGAATTTTCGGTCGAGTTAAACGCAAAATAAAGAGATGCAGCCGCATCCCTTTAAATAGTTCCTTTTTTGTGACACAGCGCAGCAACCGGCTTCTTTTCACGTTGGCATAAAAGGCAAAGAATCAGCTGCCGTCGGGACCGCCGCCGGTCAAGCGCCCGCCGGAAAAATCAGGATGAACAGCGCTGCAGCCAATGCCTTGCCCCGTTCCTGCTGCGTTTAAAATTAAAGCTTTATAAAATTCTCAATCTTGCTTTTGGCATCGTACAATGCGTAGAGTATCTGCCGCTCCCGGTTCTCGTTATACTCAAAGATGGACATGCTGACTTCAAGTCCGTAAACAATGGTACCTGCTTTAATTATGGGGACAGCAACAGACCCGACATAAGGCGTAGATTCTTCGCTGGATCGGGCAAAACCCAGCTGACGGACCTGCTCCAGCTGTTCCTCCAGGACGGAGAAATCCGTAATGGTTTTCGCCGTAATGGGAATAAGTCCATCAGGATAAAGCTTTTTTATTTCAGTAATAGTTTTATCTGAAAGCAGGACTTTTCCCAGTGCATTAGCATAAGCAGGGGTACGCCTGCCTACCGCCTTATACAGGCGGAGCTTTTCAAACAAGTCAACTTTTTGAAGGAACAGCACATCACCGGCAACCAATTCGCCCAAGGCAACCGTCACATTATAGTTGTTTGCTATATTGACCATGACCTGGTAGATAGCATCATCCAGATTGTCGTCGTTGGCATATTTCGTACCGATTTCATACAATTTGTACCCGATAAAATACTGGTAGGTAAGGCTGTTGTAATGTAGATAACCTCGGGATACAAGGGTCCTAAGGATGGGAAACAGACTGCTTTTCGGCGCATCAAGTTCATTAGCGATTTCTGTAAGTGTCTTCCCGACATTTTCTGTTTCCGTAAGATATTCAAAAATTGAAAGCACCCGATCGGTACCCCGATGAGTTACGTTTGCGGAAGAATTTGTTTTTGACACACTAACCTCTCTCCTCATCCGCCGCGCAAGTTCGTATATGCGAAATCTTGGGCCTGCATGTAGAAACTTTATCCTTTTGATCTCTATATTGTTCTGCGTTATTTGTACTCATATTTATATTATATTTCAAATCAAGCGCAGAATCAATCCTAAAATGTGAAAGCAGAAAAAACAGAAGCGGAAAAGGCTGCCCGGCCGCCTGGAATTCATAAATAATGTACAGAAATATGCCGGATTTATAAAATAGTTATATTACACAAAAAAAGATTGTTAACTTTATGAAGTAGGTAGAAAAAGGGCCGGCTCAGGAAAAAAGGCTTGAATTTGAACCTGAGATGTTTTATCATTCTTAATGGCGAAAATAGTTCGTAATAGGGAACGCAATACAAGAAAACGTGAAAGGAAAAAATTGCATGAAAAAGACATGAAATAATTCTTATGCTTATTAAGCTGCTCTGCATGCTGAAGTCAATGTATGCGTGCAGAACACAGTGCAAAAACTCCTGCTGTGGAGTTTCCTGACCTCCTAAAGCCCCACTGCTGCAACAACTTATAGCAGGCCATTGCAGCCGGGTCCTGAAAAGGCTGCGCCAGGTCCGGCGGATATCCACGGGCTTGGGCCTTTATTGCGCCCTTTTAGTATGAAGAAATGCACCGGATCTTTGCGATCACCGGAAGTAACTGGCGGACGTAAATCTGCAATTAACATTACAGTGTCGGCCTTATGGTTTTGCCGGCAACATTATAGTCGACGCTGTTTTTTTATTCACAAGGAATCTGCAAATCTTTGTTGACACATCTTCCCTTTATTCTCCAGGGAATATATTAATTTTTATCGTCTGTAATGCGAAAGGAAAAACATGAAAAAGGTATATGTAGAGAAAAACAGGTACGTGGACTCGGTCACGCTGATGGATGTGCGGGAAAAAGCGATGAAGCAGCCGGGCATAAAGATAGCGGAGGTCCAAATGGGAACCCCCGCAAATCTGGAGATTATGCGGGATATCGGTTTTGAGATACCGGAAGACGTGAGCTGCACCGATATGCTGACGGGCATTATTGCCGACAGTGAGGAAGCGGTTAAAAATGTTCTTGATTACATAAACGGACTTCTGGACAGAACCGGTGCTGACGTAGACGGAGAAGAGAGATATTCCGATCTGGATGAAATCAACTTTGATGAGACCGGATATAACCTCGTTCAAATTTCCCTTCCCGGCGAATATGCAGCTGCTGAGGCAAAAAAGGCAATTCAAAAGGGCTTGGACGTATTTATCTTCAGCGACAACGTACCTCTGGAAGATGAATTCAGCTTGAAAGAATTGGGCAAGGAAAAGGGCGTTCTTGTGATGGGTCCCGACTGCGGCGTCGGCCTGATAGATGGCGTAGCTTTAGCTGCCGGCAGTATTGTGCGCAAGGGAAATATTGGCATCATAGGCGCTTCCGGCAGCGGCGCCCAGGAAGTAGCTTGTATTATTGAAAAGTGCGGATTTGGAGTCTCACAGATTATCGGTACCGGCGGGCATGATCTTTTCCCTGAAATCGGCGGAACAACTATGCTCGAGGGGATAAAGAGGCTGGAGCGAGATGAAGAAACCAAAGTCATTACTCTTGTTTCCAAACTGGCTGACAATACCGTCATGGAGAAAGTCCTCTGCTATGCGGACACGGTTTCCAAACCTATTGTTGCAGTTTTTCTGGGCAGCAGCAAAGACTTGTTTAATGGCCATAAGGTACGCGGGGCCCACAGCCTTGAGGAAGCAGCGGAAATTGCCGTTGAACTTCTCTGCGGTGAAAAGCATAAATACGGCTATTCAGACGATCAGCTGCAAGAGACCGCAAAGCAGGAATTTGCCAAACTTTCACCTGAACAAAAGTATTTTCGCGGGCTGTTCTGCGGCGGGACTTTTACAGAGGAGACCCTGATCTACTTCAGCCAGAATGCCAAAGGCAATACTCTGTACAGCAACCTGAAAAATAAATACTCAGTTCAGTTAGCTGATCCTGAAGTAAGCATTGGGAATTCCATTCTGGATCTGGGTGCAGAGAACTTTACGGAAAGTCTT
>CALWYF010000052.1 GCA_944385705.1 uncultured Oscillospiraceae bacterium
TTTTGCTCTTTGGTGGGAACTCTTTAGCTCCCCTCCTGAAGCAACTACGTTATAGCACTTCAAATTAGCACTGTCAAGGGGAGAGTGCTAATGTTCATAATAATAGCAATGTTTGTTCACAAAATATGCTATTTTATAAATTTGCCATGACTTTGCGGGAACCTTATCGGCGCTCCCGGCTGTCCGGCATGTCCAGCACCATGGTTTTAAATTTTCCTTCTTCCTCAAGTATCAGGTAGCGGGCCTGTCCCAGGAGCTAGCAGTCCCGCTCAATGATGCAGCCCTGAGCGTAGCTTCGCCTCAGCATCTTCTCCCGGTCGCACCTGGCCGCCAGATCATAGTATCTTTCCCTGTCCGCCTCGCCCCATTCCGCCGCCTGTTCCTCATAGGGTATCACCGACTCCAGGGTGATAAAGGGATACTTTTCGTCCCGCAGCTCTGCCGCAAGTTCCCCGAAAGCCAGTTCCAGGCCCTGCTCCATACCGCACAGGAAGCGCCTGACCCCCTGCTCCTCGATGAGCCTTTCCATCTGTATTTTCAAAGCGCCGGTCTCCGGGAGCTCAAATCCTCTCGCGGCCCCTATACATGTGCAGGTATATTCTCTCATATTTTTTCCTCCAGTCTATGCAAACCGTTCAGCATCTTTAATCCTTTACGATTAATCATGATATCATTTATAAGCCCATATATCAACATACATTCAGCTTTACCGCCAATAATATTTCTAATTGTGTAGGTTAAAATACGACACGAGGCGGTGAGCATAATGACAGAGAAAGAGTTCTCCCTTAGACTTGCTCAGCTAAGGGAACAAAAGGGTGTTTCTGCCCGTGACATGAGTTTGTCCATGGGGCAAAATCCCGGCTATATCAATAACATTGAAAACGGCAAGTCCATGCCTTCTTTATCAGGGATTTTTTATATCTGCGAATTTCTGAACATAGAGCCTAAGGATTTTTTTGACATGGACACCCCGTCTCCCTCAAAAGCCAATGAACTATACGCCATTGCAAAGACTCTCAGTGACGAGCAGTTGGAGCATCTCATCGCAATAGCCGGAGGTTTGAAAAAGTAAGACGCTTAAAAGCAGCCCATTAAAAATGGACTGCTTTTTGTTTGCTGAAAATACTGAGAGCAGCCTTATGAAACAGGGCTGCTCTCTATTTTATGTCTCATAGCTGCCTCCCTGTGGTGGGCCTGCTTCCAGGGGCTTCGGCTTTTATTGGTTCTTGTAGCATTCGAGCACCAGATGCCGAAAAACACGTTCAAAACTGTTCAGTTCCTTACCCTTACTGGTTATAAGGCTTACGGGCAGAAGTAAAGGCTCATTGTCCAAATTGAGCACCGAAATTTTCTCCAGATCCTGCTCCGTTATTTCTTCCGCAATAGTCCTGGCTGCAAGCAGAGGATTATTGGACACGATATCTATTGTCTGCCTGGGGCGATCGCATTCGTAAGCCACATTAAGAGTGAGATTGTTTTCCTCAAACAGTCTGGCAATTTTTTCTCTTGGGTAACTGCCCTTATGGGTGAGGACCATTGGAACCTTGTCCAGCGCAGAAATGGGAATAGTCTCGCATCCGGCAAGAGGATGGGATTTGTTTACGATAATGACCTGTTTAACAGAACCCAGTGAGGTTATATCAAATCTCTTTTTATCCGGGATACCATATATGATGCCCATCGCACAGTCTCCGTCCTCGACCCTGTTGCAGCATTCCGGGGAATAGCCTTCAACCATGCCCACCTCATAGTCATTATTTCCGTTTATCAAAAGGCGCTGCAGCTGAGTGGGGAAACGCACTATGAGACTTTCTGTTACAGCAATACGAATACGGAACTTCCCTGATTTTTTGGGAGAACAAATTTCATGAATGCGGTTAACGCGGGAGGCAATGACTTTGGATTCCTCCAGAACCGCGTGGCCAGTCTCCGTCAAAACTATATTGTTGGCTTTCCTGTAAAACAGATTTGCCCCCAACTCAAGTTCCAGTCTGCGTATGGATGCACTGAGTCCCTGCTGAGACAAATGCAGCTTTTCGGCAGCTTTGGAAATATTCCCTGTATTGCAAACCTCGATAAAATACAGAATCTGGTTGATATCCATAATGTTTTGTTCCCTTATTTTTTATTTGTTAATTATACATCAAACTTGGTTTTTGTTCAACAAGCATATGTTTACATCTCACAACTCAATAGAGTATTATCATCGAAATATTGTAGCTGACGATTAGAATAATTTTGAGAAAGAATGTGAATTTTTTGGAAAATCTTTGTTTATTGTATAACAATTGCCGCTGTGTTATTTTTTAATCAATAGTGAAAAAGCTGAACGGGTTAAAATCACCTTTAACATAAAATGAAAAAAATACAGGAAGGAGAACCGCATATGGATTTTAAAAATGTTCTGTTTGAAAAGCGCGGAAGCATTGCCTTCATCACGCTGAACAGGCCGGAAAAACGTAATCCCATTAACATAAGCTGCCCTGCAACCATGTGTACAAGGATAAGGTGGTAGCCCCAACCTACACTTCTACCGGCTATACTCTGCATACCTGTACCCTCTGCGGATACAGCTACAAGGACAATGAGACTGCAAAGCTGGTGTGCAGCCACTCCAACGTCACCAAGACCAAGGTAGACCCCACCTGTACTGTGGCAGGCTACACTCTCAACAAGTGCAACGTCTGCCACGAGGAGTGGAAGGACAGTGAGACTGCGGCCCTGGGCCACAACTACGACGGCGGGAAGGTTTCCGTAGAAGCCGCCTGTGGCACTACCGGAACCAGGATATATACCTGTCGTCGCTGTGGCGAAACCAGGAGCGAGACTATTGCCGCCACCGGCAAGCATGGCAGCACTCACACCCAGGTGAGCGTTGCGGCTACCTGTACCAATGAGGGCATAATGCTCAATGTGTGCGATGTATGCGGCAAGTCTATAAGCAGCACCAGCATCCCTGCCACCGGTCATTCCGGCACTCTGAATTGGGTAACTGTCACCGAGGCTACCTGCGGTTCCAATGGTCTGAAGAACGGCTGCTGCACCACCTGTGGAGCAGTTCTCCAGACCGAGAGCATACCTGCCACCGGAAATCACAGCTACGTCACCAATACCGTTGAACCCACCTGTACCAACGGCGGATATACTGAGTCAGTATGCTCCGTGTGCGGGGAGCGCCATGAGTCCAATATAACTTCCGCTCTGGGCCACGACTGGGAGGAGCGCACCGAGCAGAAGCAGGTCGGCTCTGAGGTTCATACTTTCTGTGGCGAGTGTGGAATGGATCTCACTGCAAACGGAATAAGTGGTGCTGCTGTAGAAGCACATGCCAAAGCGCATGTAATGGCTGGTGGCGGTGGACGCACTTACGAGACTTCTGTCCCTATCTATGAGACTGTAACTGTCAAGGTATGCCGCCGTTGCGGGGCCACCGAGTAGGAAACGAGCAAAAACAAATATGGCATAAAGAGAGTCGGGAATATCCCGGCTCTCTTTTGCTTGCTATGTGTTATTGTTCGCCTTCTCTGGTTTTTGAGGTATATCTGTGCCACAAATCATTAAGTGCATTGGACCATGTCTATTCCCCGCCGATATACTTGAACCTGGGAACCTTCTTTCCCGATACCTCAACCAATTCATTCCACATGGAAAGGGGCCGGACCCACACGCCTAATTCACCTTAGAGCGCCCTGTACACCACCATGGGCTCCATAGTCTCGGAGTGGGTAGCAGTACATATCAGTTCATATTCTTTTCCTTTAAAATGCCGGTATTTCCCGGGCCGCAGTTCATTATCCAAATCCTTCACCTCCCATTGCAAGCTCTGTTTTACAGGCTGCTCAGCTCGAATATGTATCATTCTGAGCCCAGATAAAGAGTCTCTTTGTTGAAAATCAGGTTCATCTGACCGTTGTATATACGATTGACAGCGTCGATTTGCTCAATAAACAAGCGTACATCACTGCTCTGTCTGGCTACAAGTTGCTGCATTGTATCCTTTTCTCTTTTCTCTCCAAGCCCGCCCAGCTTCTGCCCGGCTTCAATCAGGTTTTCATCAAGCTGGGACTTGCTGATGACAGGGATTTTTGCTATTGTTTCGCCTGCAAATTTATTTGCTGCGGACAATCCGCTGAGCATTTTCGCCTGCAGCGATGACTTAGTGCGCTCCTCCAGCATTGAATATGCCGTAGAATACAGTTCCCGATATTGTAATGACAAGCTGTCTATTTTTTCAGATATCGCAGACAAATATGCAGCATCGTAATTTTCCTGCAAGAGCACCTCAAGGAAATAGGCAAATCCATACAGGTAAAGCGACAGCTGGTAATCCTTGAGCTCATCCTGAATTTGCTCCAGCTGTTTCCTTACATCCCGGTCACTATGTAGTAAGGCCTTTTTTCCCAAATGCCTTTTGATTTGCTCCCGGTAAAAATCAATTCTCCTTCCGCTTTCCTGGCGAATATCCAAGACCTTGATGTGATTTGCGGATTTGTATTTATCGCTGTTCCAATTATACTTAAAGTTGTTGAATACATCCATAAGGAAATCAAGATCACCCTTTAACGATGACTTCTCTTTCTGAACCAGGAAATCCATCATTTCCTTCTGGCTTTCCTGAATGGCATCCAGTTTCTTGTCTATGCCGGCCAAGGTAGCTGCCGCAAACAGCATGGCCGGATTACATATAAGTGGTGTCAGGTGGGCTTGGCTTTCAATGATGTTATTACTGTTGGATAAGGCTGTACCAAGAAAATCTGTTTCTTTCTTGAACTTTGCCAGATGTGTGCCGGCAGGAATCGTGACCTTGTAAAAACCGCTCACAGCCTGTCCGCCGCTGGTAATCTGCTGCACAGCGGCAACCAGAGGTTCCAATCCTGTTCCAAGGGCAGTCACTCTGGAAAGCGGCAGCTTGCTGTAAGTCTGCTCATTGATTTCGTTGTCAATTTCCAAGGGTGGTATCTGTGCCATAGTTATCATTTGGAGCAGACTTTCTTTATTTGAAAGTTCGTTCAATGTTGATTCCTCCTATGTTTGTTTAGTGTCCGGTCCTATAACAAAGCATGCAAATTCTGCGGAGCTGCTGCATTTCCACTTTTTTCTACATTGTATTCCTATTTTCCCCTGCTATCAATATAAGTTTTTTCTGTGCCATATAGTCATTGCAGCGTTCTCTACCCCAGCCCGCCGTTCGTCTGTCTGAAATCTCACACGGTTCATTTTCCACCTACGTTACGGCATAGGGAGAGATTCAGACCCCTCTGGTCTGTGCCTGCAGTCTATCCGGTTCGGCGCTGCATCCTGGGACATCCTTCCCGGTTGGAAAAGCGGAGTTTCTCGACTTGTATCCTCTTTCCTTCTCCGAGTTCCTTATAGCCATAGGAAAAGGCCAATATGCGGAGCTGCTGAGGCGGGGCGACTTTGACATGGCCGCCGTATTTAAGCGGGACTATTACGACCTACTGAAGCTGTACTGCTATGTAGGCGGTATGCCGGAGGTAGTTTAGGCCTTCGCATACAACAAGGGACTTCAATGAAGTCCGTGAAATCCAGAAGATGTTGGTCTTTTGACCTGCACGCTTGGGCTTAGGCAGGATGTACTGCTGGGCGTCAATAAATTATTCACTATATTAATCTTCCAGTCTGCTGTATCAAAGCAAGGCCAATTATATCATTTTTGTAAAAATGATATAATTGGCCTTGCGTGTATATACTTAAAGTATTATAATTCTATGAGAAAGGAAATACGGGTCAACTGCCCGGCGGGTGACATCATGCGAAACTACGATTACAGGCAAAACTACGGCAAGCTCCTTACCCCGGAGACGGTGGGCCTGCTGACCACGATACACGAATACAAGGGCGAACAGACCCTTTTCATCGAATCCAGGGCCGATACCCTGAGCCAGCTCATGGACATGGCGAAGATACAGAGCACCGAGGCCTCCAACAGGATCGAGAATATATATACTTCCCAGGACCGCCTGAAAAAGATACTCATGGACAAGACCACTCCCAGGAACAGGAGCGAGCGGGAGATAGCCGGCTACCGGGATGTGTTGGCCACCATACACGAAAGCCACGATTATATACCCCCGAAACCCTCCGTTATATTGCAGCTCCACCGGGACCTGTATAAATACAGCGGCATGGGCACCGGCGGCAGCTATAAGAATTCCGACAACGTCATATCCGAGACCGACGCCCAGGGCAACAGGACAGTCCGCTGGCAGCCGGTGCCCGCCTGGGAGACCCCGGAGTCGGTGGAGCGGATGTGCGCCGCCCTGGAGGATGCCCTGGGCAGCGGAGACTGCGACCCCCTGCTGCTCATCCCCATGTTTATTCTGGACTTTCTGTGCATACACCCCTTTAACGACGGCAACGGCAGGCTCAGCCGCCTGCTCACCTTGCTGCTGCTGTACCGGGCCGGATATATCGTGGGCAAATATATCTCCATTGAAAAGCTCATAGAGCAGAGCAAGGAGAGCTATTATGAGGCTTTGCAGCTGAGCTCCCAGGGCTGGCACCAGGGAGAGAACGATTACCTGCCCTTTGTGCTCTACAGCCTGGGCATAGTGGCGGCGGCATATCGGGACTTTTCCGCCCGGGTGCAGACTCTGAGCCTCAGCGGCCTGTCCAAGCCGGAGCGGGTGCGGGAGCTGCTGAAGGGCAGCCTGAACAAAATGACAAAGGCGGACATCCTGGCCAAGTGCACGGACATAAGCCCCATCACCGTGCAGCGCAGCCTTTCCCAACTGGTGAGCTCCGGGCAGGTGCTGAAGCTGGGCGGCGGCAGATATACAGCCTATATTTGGAACAGGGAGAGAGACTGATATGATAACAGGAGAACTGAAAAACAGAATAGACAGCCTTTGGGACATCTTTGCCGCCGGGGGCCTGGTGAACCCTCTGGACGTGATAGAGCAGATAACCTACCTGATGTTTATCCACGATCTGGATGACAGCGACAATCTCCGCTCCAAGGAGAGCGCAATGCTGGGCCTGCCCTATGAGAGCATCTTTGCCGGGGAAGTGGAGATAGGCGAGCGGAAGATAGACGGGGAGCAGCTGAAATGGTCCGTGTTCCATGACTTCCCCGCCGGGCGTATGTACAGCGTGGTGCAGGAGTGGGTCTTCCCCTTTATAAAGCAGCTCCACGCCGATAAAAACAGCGCCTATTCCAAATACATGGACGACGCAATTTTCAAGCTGCCCACCCCCTTGGTGCTCAGCAAGGTGGTGGACTGCCTGGACGATATATACAACCAGATGGCCCAGATACAAAGTACGGACATCCGGGGCGACGTGTACGAGTATCTTTTGAGCAAGATATCCCAGTCCGGCCGCAACGGCCAGTTCCGTACTCCCAGGCATATCATCCGCATGATGGTGGAGCTGATGGACCCCGGAGCCGAGGACGTGATATGCGACCCGGCCTGCGGCACCTCCGGCTTTCTGGTGACTGCCGGGGAGTATCTCAAAGAGAGGAAAAAGCAGGAGATATTCTTTGACCGGCGGAACAAAGACCACTATATGAACCATATGTTCCACGGCTACGACATGGACCGCACCATGCTGCGCATCGGCGCCATGAACATGATGACCCACGGCATAGAAAACCCCTTTATAGAGTATAGGGACAGCCTCTCCGACCAGAACCCGGACCGGGACAAGTACAGCCTGATATTGGCAAATCCCCCATTCAAGGGCAGCCTGGACGCCGACACCGTCTCCCCTGACCTGCTGAAGGTCTGCAAGACCAAGAAGACGGAGCTGCTGTTTCTGGCCCTGTTCATCCGTATGCTGAAGACCGGCGGCCGCTGCGCCTGCATAGTGCCCGACGGTGTGCTCTTCGGCTCCTCCACGGCCCATAAGGCCATCCGCCGGATGCTGGTGGAGGACAACCGGCTGGAGGCGGTTATCTCCATGCCCTCCGGGGTCTTCAAGCCCTACGCCGGAGTGTCCACCGGCATACTCATCTTTACCAAGACCGGCCACGGCGGCACCGACAAGGTGTGGTTTTACGATATGCAGGCCGACGGCTTCAGCCTGGACGACAAGCGCAGCCCCGTGCAGGAAAATGATATCCCGGATATCGTAGAGCGTTTTCACAATCTGGAGGCCGAGGCCAGCCGCAGCCCAAAGGAGAAGTCCTTTTTTGTCAGCAAGGCGGAGATAGCGGAGAAGGACTATGACCTGTCCATAAACAAGTATAAGCAGCAGGACTATGTGCCCGTGGAGTATCCCCCCACCGGGGAGCTGCTGGCGGAGCTGAATGAGCTGGAGCTGGAGATCACTGCCGGTCTGGCGGAATTGGAGGCGCTGCTGTGAAAGCTGCAAAACTAGGTGAAATTTGCAATCCAAAACAGTGGAAGACAATCTCCTCTGATAGGCTAGAATTCAGTGGCTATCCTGTATACGGAGCAAATGGTGTAATAGGATATTACTCTGAATATAACCATACGGAGAGAACACTCCTGATAACATGCAGAGGGGCAACATGTGGCACGCTGAATATATGCGAGCCGTTTTCCTATGTCACCGGGAATGCCATGGCTCTAGACAACCTTTCTTCAGAAGTAGATTTGAATTATTTATACTATTATTTGACTAGAAGAGGCCTAAATGATGTTATTACAGGTTCTGCACAACCACAAATAGTACGAAAAGCACTAGAAAATGTTGAAATAAAATATCCTTTATTAACGGAACAGCGGCATATTGCGGCGGTGCTGGACAAGGTCAGCGAGCTTATCTCCAAGCGCAAAGCCCAGCTTGATAAGCTGGACGAGCTGGTAAAGTCCAGATTCGTGGAAATGTTCGGCGATGTAAAAGGGAATCCTCATATGTGGGAAAAGAGTACCATTGGAGAGACTATTCAAACCATAGAATCTGGATGGAGCGGCAATGGAAAGCAACGAGAAAAGAAGGCTGGAGAGATTGCGGTTTTAAAAGTAAGCGCAGTGACTAAAGGGTACTTTATTCCTAGTGAATGCAAGGTACTGGATGACCAAATGAAAATAGAGAAATATATATTTCCGCATAGAGGAGATTTGCTTTTTAGCAGAGCAAATACGAGAGAAATGGTGGGGGCCACTGCTGTAATTAATCAGGACTATCCTGAGCTAATCCTTCCAGATAAATTATGGAGAATTCGCTTTAGCGATAAAGCAAATGTTATCTACATGAAATTTGTTCTTAGCAGTAAGGCTATTAGAGAAGAGTTCTCTGCAAACTCAACAGGCACAAGCGGCTCTATGTATAATGTTTCAATGGACAAGTTCAAAAGAATTACAATTCCTCTACCGCCAAAAGAAAATCAAATATTATTTGCAAACTATGTTGAACAAATAGAAAAATTGAAAGTATCAGTGCAGAAAAGCCTTGACCAGCTTGAAACACTTAAAAAGGCTTTGATGCAGAAATATTTCGGGTGAGGATATGAGTAAAGAAATATTAATTAATAGTCTATCTCAATTTGTGGAGGAAATAAACAGAATACAATTGCCTAAAAATGAGTGCTCTTTGTTCCAACCGCAGATGCTTTTTAGAGGGCATAGCAGCTGTGAATACCAGTTAAAACCAAGTCTTGCAAGAGAAGTATCGGACTGCTGGGTAAATACGCTGCTATCGATAGAGCGAGATCTTGTTGAACTTGCTCAGCAGAAATACCCTGACGTTTTTCCTAATACACAAAATCCTGTCATCTTACTGGCTAAACTCCAACACTATGGAATTCCAACCAGGCTTCTGGACTTAACAGATAATGCTTTAGTAGCACTATGGTTTGCATGTAAAACAGAAATGAATTATTCGAAGGATGGAGAAGTTTTGGTGTTCTCTGCTAAACCGCTATCAGCATTTTCACCATTAGTCAACGCTGTGGCAGATACATATCGTCTGACAAAAAATTGTTATATACCAGCAGAAGAGTACTACTATCGTGTAATGAAACAACCATATTTTTCACCCGAGCTTTATTGTGAATGGGAGAAGAATTTGAATGACGAGTTGAATTCTTTTGTTAAAAGAGTAAGTGGTCCTCTGTTTGTGGATGTTGGAAATGTATGCCAGAGGCAAACTAACCAAGGCGGTAAGTTTATTCTGTTTCCAAATAAAATAGAAGATCTACAAGACCTCAAAAGTGAAATGCTAGATGAATTGGTAAAGATGTCAAAATCCGATGGAACTATAATAAAGCGGCTGATAATAAAAAAAGAGTGCAAGCTGGAAATACGGGAGCAGTTAAGACACTTTGGAATTACCAGCGAATTTCTTTTTGCCGACAGCATAGATGACGTATTTAGAGATTTTATGACAGAGCAGAAGAAACACTATACTTGAATAATTTATTAATTGAGGTATAAGAGATATGGGTGATGAAAAAAATTGGATGGACAGTCTTTCAGAACCGTTGGTTAAACTGATTGAATGTGTTTCGGGTGGTATAGGGAAAGTATATGAGCCGATGCATATAAAACGCGTAGCTAAAGCAAAGGCTGCTGAAATAGCAACGGTAAGTGAAGCAATGGCTAACAATATGGCGCTTCCTATCGTCTACGATGATGGCAAAATATTAATTAGTACACAAGATTATAATGATTTAGCGATAAGAGCAAAAAATCGTTTGTGTTTCCAAGAAGTAAAAAAGCAGCAAAATATTGAGGCTGTCATTTCCAATGCCTATACAGAGCTAGAGACTGTTGATAGCGTAAGTAATATTCCTGTCGACGAAGATTGGATTAACAGTTTCTTTGATTCTGTAGCCTATGTAAGTAGTGAACAAATGCAAAGGCTTTGGGGGAAATTATTAGCAGGAGAAGTAGAAAGTCCAGGCAGTTTTTCGCTGCGTACTTTAAATGTGCTTAAACGACTTTCCACAAAAGAAGCCAATATTTTTAAAAATGTTTCCCCATATGTATTAAACTGTAGTGGAGATAATGAAAGAACATACTCAGATTATTTTTTAATGCCAAATGAAGATAATAATTTACTTTCCAAATATAACATCTCATTTGCAGATATTATGCTATTAAGTGAAGCCGGGTTAATGTATCAAAACAGTCAGATATTTATTTCTGTTATGATTAACAAAAACAAATCCGAGTTAATTAGAGGCTTGAGCAGGTCAATAAGTATTAGCACATCAGAAGATACAAATGTTCGTCTAATACACCATGCACATCTTCTCACAGAAGCAGGAAAGGAACTCCTTCCCACAGTATTAAACAATGAAATGATAGAATCAGCCAATGCATATTTGCTTGATTGCCTAGATGAAATCAAAACAAATGGTAACATTCAGCCAATTGGTTCCAGAGAAAACTTGTGCTTTAAGGTAATGGAAAATAGCTTGAGGTAACGCCATGACCAACTTTGACGTATTCGCCCGGGAGGAGCAGTTTGCCGCCTTTGCCCCGGCGGCTGTCTCGGCGGAAAAAATTCTGAATATAGACCCGGCGGTCTGTATACTCAGCTGCCGCCGTGCCATGGAGCTGGCCGTCAAATGGATGTACTCCGTGGACCAGGACCTGGAAATGCCCTATCAGGACAAGCTGGTGGACCTCCTGGACAGCGAGGACTTCCGGGACATCGTGGGCCGGGACATCTGGAAGCGGCTGCGCTACATACGCCTTACCGGCAACGACTCCGGCCACACTGCCAAAAAGCTCAGCCGGGAGCAGGCCCTGCTGTGTCTGGAAAACCTCTATGTGTTTCTGGACTTCATAGCCTGCTGCTATGGGGAGAATTACAGTGAAGGGCAGTTCGACCCCGGCCTGCCCGACCGGCAGGAGCCCCAGGCCGTCCCCGTCCCGGAGATCTCGGAGACGGAGCTTGCCGCCCTTATGGAGGAGAACGCCCGGCTCCGGGAAGAGCTCACCGCCCGGCGCAGGGAGCAGCAGGACAGCTATGTGCCAAAGCCCCTGGAGCTCTCTGAGTACAAGACCCGCAAGCTCTATATAGACGCCATGCTCGCCGACGCCGGATGGATAGAGGGCCGGGACTGGCTCAACGAGGTGGAGCTGCCGGGGATGCCCAACAAGTCGGAACTGGGCTATGCCGACTATGTGCTCTATGGGGATGACGGCCGGGCCCTGGCCGTGATAGAGGCCAAGCGCAGCTGCGTGGACGTAGCCGTGGGCCGCCAGCAGGCCAAGCTCTATGCCGACATCCTGGAAAAGCAGCACGGCCGCCGCCCGGTGATTTTCCTCACCAACGGCTTTGACACCCGGATAATCGACGGCCAGTACCCGGAGCGGCCCGTGGCGGCTGTCTACTCCAAGCGGGACCTGGAGAAGTGGTTCAATCTCCTGTCCCTGCGCACAAGCCTGAAGAACATCCAGGTTGACAGAAACATAGCCGGGCGCTGGTATCAGCTGGGGGCCATAAAAGCCGTGTGCGACAGCTTTGGCCAAAAGAACCGCCGCCGGGCCCTGCTGGTCATGGCCACCGGCTCCGGCAAGACCCGCACCGCCATTGCCCTGTGCAAGGTGCTGCTGGAACAGGGCTGGGTGAAAAACATCCTCTTTCTGGCCGACCGCACCTCTCTGGTCACTCAGGCCAAGCGCAGCTTTGTGCAGCTGCTGCCCGACCTCTCCGTCTCCAACCTCTGCGAGGACAAGGAGGATTACAGCGCCCACTGCATCTTCTCCACCTATCAGACCATAATGGGCTGCATCGACTCCGCCGCCGACCAGGAAGGCAGGCTCTTCACCTGCGGCCACTTTGACCTGGTGATATGCGACGAGGCTCACCGCTCCATATATAACAAATACCGGGACATCTTCAACTACTTTGACGCCCCCCTGGTGGGCCTCACCGCCACACCCAAGGACGATATAGACAAGAACACCTATGACGTTTTTCAGCTACCCAGCGGCGTGCCCACCTACGGCTATGAGCTGGACCAGGCGGTGAAGGACGGCTATCTGGTGGATTTCCTGTCGGCGGAGAGCAAGCTGAAATTTCTGGAGGAGGGCATAGCCTACGACGAGCTGCCGGAGAACGAGCGGCAGCAGTATGAGGACACCTTTACCGACGAGAACGGTCAGCTGCCTGAGCGCATCAGCTCCTCCGCCCTCAACGAGTGGCTCTTTAACGAGGACACCATCCGCCTGGCCCTCCACCTGCTGATGACCAACGGCCTGAAAACCGACTACGGCGAGAAGCTGGGCAAGACCATTATCTTTGCCAAGAACCACAACCATGCCGAGAAGATACTGGAGGTATTCGGCAAGGAGTTTCCCCATCTGCCCGGCTATGCCATGGTCATAGATAACTACACCAAGTACGCCCAGAGCGCCATAGATGAGTTTTCCGAAGGCAATAAGCTGCCGAGAATAGCCATTTCCGTGGACATGCTGGATACCGGCATCGACGTGCCGGAAGTGCTGAACCTGATGTTCTTCAAAAAGGTCATGAGCAAGGCCAAGTTCTGGCAGATGATAGGCCGTGGCACCCGGCTCTGCCCAGGGCTCATTGACGGCAAGGGCAAGGAGAAGTTCTATATCTTCGACCTCTGCGGCAACTTCGAGTTCTTCCGCATGAGCAAGGGCAAGGCTACGCCAAATCAGCTGGCCCTTCAGAGCGCCATATTCCACCTGAAAGCCCAGATAGCCTATAAGCTCCAGGACCTGGACTATCAAACCCAGGAGCTCATTGCCTTTCGCCAGCGGCTGGTGGAGGAAATGCTGGCCAAGGTACGGGAGCTGGACAGGGGCAGCTTTGCGGTAAAGCAGCACCTGCGCTATGTGGAGAAGTTTTCCGACCCGGAGGGTTACAAGGCCCTGAGCTATGAGGACACTCAGCTGCTCCGGGACGAGGTGGCCCCTCTGCTGCACCCGGATGAGGACGAGACCAGCGCCGTGCGCTTCGATGCCCTGATGTACGGCATAGAGCTGGCCTATCTGGTGGGCAAGACCTATAGCCGGGCCCGGAATGACTTGATAAAGCGGGCGGCGGCTGTGGCCTCTGTGGCCAACATCCCGGAGATACGGGCTCAGTCGGAGCTGCTGGAGAAAATACTCCACACTGACTATGTGGAGTCGGCAGGAATAAACGAGTTTGAGTATATCCGGGAGAACCTGCGCAGCCTGATGAAATATATCATACGCAGCCAGCCGGTATATGACACGAATTTTACCGACAACATCCTCTCCACGGAGTGGAGGGAAGCGGAGCTGGAGAGCGACGACCTGAAGAATTATCGGGCCAGGGCTGAGTTCTACGTCCGCCAGAATCAGGACAGCACCGCCATAAGAAAGCTGCGGACCAATATGCCCCTGGCCAGGGAGGACTTGGAGGAACTGGAGACGGTGCTGTGGAGCCGTCTCGGTACCCGCCAGGACTATGAGGCGGAGTACGGCAAGAAGCCCCTGGGAGAGTTCGTCCGGGAGATAGTGGGCCTGGACATGAACGCCGCAAAAGACGCCTTTGCCCAGTATCTCAACAGCTCAGACCTGGACAGCAGACAGATTTACTTTGTAAACCAGATCGTGGAGTACATAGTCCACAACGGGATACTGAAGGACTTCTCGGTTTTGCAGGAGCCGCCCTTTACCGACCGGGGCAGCGTGGTGGAAGTGTTCACAGACTTGTCCCTGTGGCAGGGCATCAAGGGTGTTATTGACCGCATCAACGCCAACGCCTCCGTGGCATGAGCGGTTCCGGAATAACAAATACACAGAGCAGGGAGCCAACAGGCACCCTGCTCTTAACTATTATCTGTACAACCATTGCCTCAGGCTGGGGCTTCGGTAGTGTCAAGGATTTTTTGCACTTTGGTTTGCAGCCCCTGGCATGAATGAAGTTAGCCAGCAAGGGAGGCATCCTCCATGGCGGCCTCCAGGTGCTTCATGTTCATATACTTCTTGTTGCCCCACTGGGTGCCGGCTACATGGCGCAGCCGGGCACAGACCAACATAAGGGCCGAGTTACCGTCCGGGAAACTGCCAACCACACGGGTGCGGCGGCGGATCTCCCGGTTCAGCCTCTCAATGACATTGTTGGTGCGGATGCGAGTCCAGTGTTC
>CALWYF010000053.1 GCA_944385705.1 uncultured Oscillospiraceae bacterium
TAAGCAAATATGCTATGTTCACTATAAAGATCATCATAGATTGGAGTTGGACGTATGGCCATCGGTGAGAGAATCCATTTTTTCCGTCTGCTGCGAGGAATGACACAGAAATATCTGGGTATGGCCGTGGGCTTCCCGGAGAAATCTGCCGATGTGCGCCTGGCTCAGTATGAGACAGGATCAAGAACCCCTAAGGCAGACCTGACTGCTGCCCTGGCACAGGTGCTTGATGTATCCCCCCACGCACTCTCCGTCCCGGATATAGACTCCTACGTTGGCCTCATGCACACCCTGTTTGCCCTGGAGGACAACTACGGGCTGAAGGTCACGGAACAGGATGGTGTACTTTCCCTGCAGGTGGATTTCCGCAAGAACAAGGATGCTGCCAGACTGCACGAGATGCTCTGGGCCTGGCGAGAGCAGGCTGCCAAGCTGGAGGCCGGAGAAATCTCTCAGGAGGAGTACGACCGCTGGCGTTACCACTACCCGGACTTCGACAGTAGCCAGATCCGTGCCAAGGTTCCCCCGGAGGGTCTGATTTGACCCTCTCATTTGTAGGCCACGGGAGAGCCTGTTTGTTGCACAAAATCAGTAAATTCAGATACATGAGAGCAAAATAAAAAAGGTCTAACTGATCAGCAAAAATCAGTTAGACCTTTTCTCTTAGAATAAAAATCCTGCGTATTCGCAAGCCACCCAAATCACCAGAATAACTCTGAATTTGACGGGTGCTATCAATCTGCTATCAAAGGAGAAATCTGAAATCCGAAAACCCAGTGTTTATGCGGGTTTGCAGGCTCTCATATCCACTTTTTACTTATTCGAATTCGATGGTGGCAGGGGGTTTGGAGGTCACGTCGTATAGGACGCGGTTGACTCCCCTCACCTCGTTGACTATGCGCACGGAGATACGGTCCAGCACATCGTAAGGGATGCGGGCCCAGTCGGCGGTCATAAAGTCGGAGGTCTCCACGGCCCGCAGAGCTATGGCATAGTCATAGCTGCGCCCGTCCCCCATGACGCCCACTGAGCGCATATTGGTAAGGGCGGCAAAATACTGGCTCAGCATGGGCTCCAGGCCCGCCCGGGCTATCTCCTGGCGGAAGATGAAGTCGGCGTCCCGCAGCATGTCCAGCTTCTCCTTTGTGATCTCCCTTATGACCCGGATGCCCAGGCCGGGGCCCGGGAAGGGCTGGCGCATCACCAGATAGTCCGGAAGGCCCAGCTCCCGGCCCAGCTGGCGTACCTCGTCTTTGAAGAGCATACGCAGGGGCTCTATTATCTCCTTGAAATCCACGAAGTCCGGCAGACCGCCCACATTGTGGTGGCTCTTTATCACCGCCGCCTCGCCCTTGCCGGACTCGATGACGTCGGGGTATATGGTGCCCTGGACCAGGTAGTCCACGGAGCCTATCTTCTTGCCCTCCTGCTCGAAGACCCGGATGAACTCCTCCCCGATTATCTTCCGCTTCCGCTCCGGGTCGGTGACCCCCGCCAGAGCCTTCAGGAAGCGCTGTTCCTCGTTGCAGCGCACAAAGTTTATATCCCAGCGGGAGAAGGCCTGCTCCACCTCGTCCCCCTCGTCCTTGCGCATCAGGCCGTGGTCCACGAACACGCAGGTGAGCTGGCTGCCCACCGCCTCCGCCAGCAGAGCGGCGGCCACAGAGGAGTCCACCCCGCCGGAGAGGGCCAGCAGCACCTTGCCGCCGCCCACCTTGGAGCGGATGCTCTCAATAGCCCGGCGCTTATAGTCCGCCATGGTCCAGTCTCCCCGGGCATGGCAGATGTTGTACAGGAAGTTTCTCAGCATCTGACTGCCGTACTGGGTATGATTCACCTCCGGGTGGAACTGGACACCGTAGAACCGGCGCTTCTCGTCGCAGATGCCCACAGTGGGGCAGGCCTTGGAGTGGGCCACCAGTCTGAAGCCCTGGGGCACCTTGGCCATATAGTCCCCGTGGCTCATCCAGGTTATGCTCTCCTGGGGCAGGTCTCTGAAAAGAGTGCAGGAGGTGTCAAACCAGGTGGAGGTCTTGCCGTACTCCCGGGCGGAATCGTCCTGGGCGGCGGTGACCAGGCCTCCAAGCTCGTGGCTCAGCAGCTGGCAGCCGTAGCATATGCCCAGGATGGGCACGCCCAGCTCATAGATGCCCTTGGCAGGATGGGGAGAGTTTTCCGCATACACGCTGTTTGGGCCGCCGGTGAAGATGATGCCTATTGGGTCAAAGGCCTTTATCTCCTCCAGGCTCATGTTGTGGGGCTTTACCTCACAGTAGACGTTGCACTCTCTCACCCGGCGGGCTATAAGCTGGTTGTACTGGCCGCCGAAGTCCAGTATTAGAATTTTCTGATTGTCCATTTCGTCTCTCTTTTCTCTAAAATTCAGGGCCGTGCCCTATATATCATTCCATCCAGTCAGGATAGAGGGGATCGTTCCAGTAGAAGGAATAGGCGCTGTCGGCATAGTCACCGAACTGTTTGCGCAATTCAATATATCTGGGGTGCAGCTCGTATATCCAGGTGTCCAGGTTCAGGTCCACATACCGCCAACGTCCCTCGGTGGGGTCTCCGGCGCTGGTGTTTATCTCACAATCCGGCAGCAGCTCCTGAAGTTCTTCCACTTGGGTCCGGTCCACTTTGGTCCAGCCCCCTATCCATAGCCGCTCCAGCTTGGTCAGGCCAAAGAGGGGGCTCAGGTCCAGCTCCTCCGCCTGAGTGAGATTGCAGATATTCAGATGCTCCAGATTTGTAAGATTTGCCAGGGGGCTGATGTCGGTAATATAAGTGGTCTGTATCTCCAGATATTCCATCTTGGTGCAGCCGGCTATGGGACTGAGGTCGCTGAACCAGTCCATGGCCAGGATACACACTTCCAGGTCCGGCATATACTCCAGGAAGGAGACGTCGGTCAGGCTCTCGTTATGGCCTACATCCAGGTATTTCACCTTGGTGCAGTATTTCAGGGCCTGGGTATTCTCCGGGGTAAGCATACCTCCCACCGAGGGCTTAGAGGCCAGGATGCGCTCCACATCCGTGCGCACGCTGTAGCTGTCTCCAAACCAGACTCGCCACACCACCTCTACATTCGGGAACTCGTCCCGGATAGAGGCCATCTCCTCGTTGCTCAAGCCGCAGCTGTCCATATCCAGGCACTCCATCTCCGGCATGCAGCGCAGGGCCGCCTTCACCGTTGCCCCACCGTCTTCCACCGGGATGTACTTCAGGTCCAGCTCCGTCTCGTCCAGAGAGACTTCTACTCCGTATACCTCGCCGTAATAGTTTATCTTCAGCTCCGGGAAGGCCTCACATATTTCCGCCACATCCTCCCAGCCGAAGCCCTCCCGGGTCTTGCCCAATTCTATGCTGCTGAGGTTTGGCAGGCAGGAGGCCGCATCTATAAGCGCCGCCACGTCTTCATGTTTCAGTTCCGACATGTTCAGGGCCGCTATCTCGTTGGTAACGGTGCTGCCGTTGGGCAGCGGCACAGAATAGCGCACGGAGACTTCCGGGTGGGCCTGGGCCCAGGCATATATCTCCTTATAGCATTCACTGCCCCGCAGGTCCGCGGCCACCAGGCCCTCCATCTCGTCCAGCTTTGAGATCTCGTCGGCGGTAATGACCATGGTCACGCTGAGAGCATCCGGCTCCACAGTGCCTGAGGCAAATTCCACCGGAGTAGGCTCAGGGCCGTTGACTATCCGTTGACAGCCGGCCATGCCCAGCACCGTGGCCAGGGCCGCAGCCATTATCACTATGAACACTCTCTTTTGCATTTTCCTACCTCGTCCCAAATGGTGCTCCTCCGCTCCGGCTCCGCGGTGCCGGGGCTCCATGTTTTTTTAGCCCGTTCACTCTTTCACTCAAGGCCGTACACTTCCTTGCCGTACATGCCCGCATATTCCGCCGGGGCCGGATCGCCGCACTTGGGGTCCAGCCAATAGAAGCTGTACTCCTGGTAGTTATACCCCAGCTGTTCTCTGAGCAGTTCATGGCGGGGAACCCAGTAATACTTGGGTATCTCCGGGTCATAGGTCGAGAATCTCCAGGCTTCGCCGTGGGGGTCATAGGTGCTGGTATTTATATCGCAGTCGGGCAAGGCCTCTTTCAGCTTTGCCACCTGCTCCTCCGGAATGGGGGTGTTGCAGCCTATCCACAGCCGCTCCAGCTTGGTGAGACCGTAGAGGGGCGAAGCGTCGGTAATGTTTTCCTGGTTACAGATGTTCAAATGAGCCAGATTCGTCAGCCCTGCCAGAGGGCTCAGGTCGCTGATCTGAGTCTCCTGAATCTCCAGATATTCCATCTTTGGGCAATTGGCCAGAGGACTTAGGTCGCTGACATTGGTCATGGCGATTATCAGCACTTCCAGATCCGGCATGGAGGCCACAAAGGATATATCGCTGAGATCGTCATTATGGCCCAGATCCAGATATTTCACCTTGGTGCAGTATTGCAGCACCGAGCCGTCGTATATCATGCCGCCCACCGTGGGCTTGGAGGCCAATATTCTTTCCACATCCGTGCGCACACTGTAGTTCTCTCCAAACCAGATGCGCCACACAACATCCACATTGGGGTTCTCGTCCCGTATCCGGGCCATGGCCTCATTGGATACCCCGCAGTAGTCCATATCCAGATATGTGCAGTTTCTCATAAGAGGAAGAACTTCCCTTATGCCTTCTCCCTCGTCTCCCACAGTCGTGTGGTTAAAGTCCAGGCTCTCAGCATTGAGGTTCAGCTCCTGGCCGTAAAGGCTGAAGCCGTAATCCAGCACCGCATTGGGGCAGGCCTTTGCCAGCATATCTATATCGTCCCAGCTGAGATCACTGCTGCTCTGGCTGCCCAGCTTCACATCTTCCAGCTCCGTCAGGCAGGCCAGCACGGCGGCGGCCTCCGTCAGCTGCTCCGGCTCCGAGCTCAAGCCGCTCAGGTCCACGCTCTTAGTGTCCGGCTCCACGCTCTGTCCCAGCAAATCCAGGGTAAAGTCAAAGCCTACATCGGGCAGGGCTATGCGCAGTGCAGCCACATCCTCAAGCTCAATACCCGATCCCTCGCCCCCAACGTTTCCCAGACTCACAGTCTGGAGATTCGGCAGGCAGCTCAGCGCCTTGGCCGCTTCCTGGGCGGTGCCCGCGGGGAGGGAGGACAAGTCCACGACGGTGGTGCCGTTGTCGTATTCGCTGCCGTCAGGCAAAGTCACTGTATATTTCACGCTCACCTGAGGGTTTTCCTTTGCCCAGGCGGCTATCTCCTCATAGCAGCTGCTGCCGCTGAAATCGGCGGCCTCCAGATTGTTGAAAAGGTGGAGATATTCGGTCTCCCCGCTCTCCAAAACGGCGGTGAGCACCTTGCTGTCCACGTTATAGCGCCCTGAAGAGAGCTGGACCTTCACCGTGCCGAAAAGCGGACGGACATAATCGTCTCCCTCTTTTACCGGCCCGGACAGGCAAAAAAAGGCCAGCAGCACCACACTCAGGACTCCCACTAATATCTTTATCTTTTTTCCTGCTCCCATCTCAATGCCTCCAGAAGAGCAAAGATATTTCCCGATGACAATTGATAGTTATAATAGTATATCATCATGGTTTTTTATTTGCAATAAAATTTGCCCTGTGTTTCAGTCGGCATATGCCAAACAAAGCAGGCGGAGGCCCCTAAGATGGGAGTCGGCTAAAAGGTCTTGTGGAAAGGGAATCGGACTGCGGCCGCCCTGGCCTTCCGGCGTATAAGTCAGCCCCGGATTTTTTGGATCAATGCTTTGACTTCTTTCTTTTTTAAAACCTTGCCGTAAGATACAACTTTCCCGTCTACCACCAGCGCCGGGGTCGTCATCACACCATAGGCGGCAATCTGAGCAAAATCCGTCACATGGTCAATGGCAGTTTCCATGCCCAGTTCTTCCAGGGCCTCACGGGCTGCCTGCTCCAGGGCCACGCATTTGGCGCAGCCGGAGCCAAGCACTTTGACGCCGCCGGAGGCTTTGCCGGCCTCTGCCCGGGCCATTGTCTCCGGTGTGCAGCTGCCGCAGCAGCAGGAAGTCTTTTCCTCTTTCTTGTTTTTGCTGAAAAGTCCCATATTTTTTACCTCCAAATTTAAATGAAAACAAATTGAAATACATTGAACAGGTAGCCTACCAGGATAATGCCAACAGTGCAAACGCCGATAAATAGTGCCAGCAGTTTCGGCTTGACGGCCTTGCGCAGCATAATTATTGAGGGCAAGCTCAGCGTTGTAACCGCCATCATAAAGGCCAGGATAGTGCCAAGCTGCGCGCCCTTTGCAAGCAGAGCCTCCGCCACCGGGATTGTGCCGAATATGTCCGCATACATGGGGACACCCACCAGCGTGGCCAGAACCACTCCAAAGGGGTTGTCACTGCCCAGAACAGCTTCTATCCAGCTTTCCGGTATCCAGTTGTGGATTACCGCACCGATTCCTACACCCGCCAGAATATAGGGAAACACCTTTTTGAAGGTGGAGGAAACCTGCTCTTTTGCGTACTGCACACGCTCTGTTTTGGTAAGGGTAGGAGACTCAATATCCACGCTTCCGGCGGAAAGAATAAAGCTCTCCACATACTTTTCCATGTGCATCTCCTCGATGATTGTACCGCCGACCACAGCGATCAGCAACCCCACCAGCACATAGATCACCGCCACTTTCGCCCCGAAAATGCTCATGAGCAGTACCAGACTGCCCAGGTCTACCATAGGGGAGGAAATCAGAAAAGAGAAGGTAACACCCAACGGAAGTCCCGCGCTGGTAAAGCCAATAAACAGCGGGATGGAGGAGCAGGAACAGAACGGGGTCACCGTCCCCAGCAGAGCCGAAATTATGTTTGCTCCGATTCCATGAAACCGGCCTAAAATCTTCTTGCTGCGCTCCGGAGGAAAGTAGCTCTGAATATAGGAAATGACAAAGATCAGCACACACAGTAAAACGGTGATCTTGATCACATCATAAAAGAAAAATTGTATGCTGCCGCCAAGTCTGCCGCCGGTGTCCAGTCCCAACACGGACAGGCCGTCGCCAATCAACCTGTTTAACCATTTCATTCCCAAAATCTGGTCTTGAAAGAATTGCCATACGCCCATGACATTAACCTCACTTTGCATAAAACAGAGATCATATCAAAAATTTTTGATGTTTTGGTCCGGGAAAAGCGCCCTCTACAGACGGCGCTTATCTCCACAGGCAGGGCAGCCTCCCTCCTGCTGTGTGTTGGGTGTAATGATAGCCCGCAGCCGTTCCAGCACCCTTGCCCCGCCGGATTCACTCAGGCGGTAATGGGTCCATTTGCCTTCCTGACGGCTGGTCACGATACCGGAATCGCACAGGATCTTCATGTGGTAGGACAGCCCGGATTGCGTCAACTCCATCGGTTCCTGCAAAACGCAGGCGCATTTTTCCCCGCTGCGTAATTGCTCCAGAATGGCAAGGCGCTTCGGATCACACAACGCCTTAAACACCTTGGCGTCCTCCAGGTGGTTTCCCATTTGCTCACCTCACATCAAAAACTTTTGATGTGAATAGTATATGCGCCACAATTTTGTTTGTCAATAGCAATATGAAATTTTATGCCGCCCGGTGTTTCCCTTGGCCAATGGGGTACGGTGGCCGCTTAATGTCGGCAGAGCGCCTGTAGGACTGCACAATGTGCAGTCCTACAGGCGACTTGTGTACATGTCACTCCCATTCTATGGTGCCGGTGGGTTTCGGGGTGAGGTCGTATAGGACGCGGTTGACGCCGGGAACCTCACTGGTGATGCGCCGGGTGATGTGCTGCAGCAGAGCGAAAGGCACGTCCTCCACAGTGGCGGTCATGGCGTCCCGGGTATTTACCGCCCGGATTATCACCGGCCAGTCGTAGGAGCGCAGGTTGTTTTTCACCCCGGTGGACTTGAAGTCCGGCACCACGGTGAAATACTGCCACACCTTTCCCTCCAGGCCGTTCTTTGCAAACTCCTCCCGGAGTATGGCGTCGGACTCACGCACCGCCTCCAGCCGGTCTCTGGTGATGGCCCCCAGGCAGCGCACTCCCAGTCCGGGGCCGGGGAAGGGCTGGCGGTACACCATATTATCCGGCAGACCCAGAGCGGTGCCAACTACCCTCACCTCGTCCTTGAACAGGAACTTCAGCGGCTCCACCAGCTCAAACTTCATGTCCTCCGGCAGACCGCCCACATTGTGGTGGGCTTTCACCGGGCCGCTCTCCAGAATGTCCGGGTATATGGTGCCCTGGGCCAGGAACTCTATGCCTTCCAGCTTCCGGGCCTCTCCCTCAAACACCCTGATAAACTCCGCTCCGATTATCTTCCTCTTCTTTTCAGGCTCGGCCACTCCCGCCAGCTTGTCCAGGAAGCGGTCCACTGCGTCCACATACACCAGATTTGCGTCCATCTGGTTGCGGAACACCTCCACCACCTGCTCCGGTTCTCCCTTGCGTAAAAGCCCGTGGTTCACGTGCACGCAGGTGAGCTGCTTACCCACTGCCTTGATGAGCAGGGCGGCAACCACCGAGGAATCCACTCCTCCCGACAGGGCCAGCAGCACCTTCTTGTCCCCTATCCGGCTGCGCAGAGCAGTCAGCTGTTCGCTTATGAAGGCCTGGGCCAGCTCCGGTGTGGTTATCCGCTCCATGTTCTCCGGGCGGCGATTTTCTGCCATAGGTTTTACCTCCAGATTTTTTATTTTTCTTCAATAAACAAAATCCCTTACGGGTCATGTTTCCACAGTGATTATTACAGGACGGCCCTGGCAGAAAAAGCTGCCGTCCCTGATGCTGACGGTGCTGCCGTCTATGAGATTTACATAGTCCCCGTCCTTCAGTTTCAGATCCGCCGGGCCCTTCTTACCCTTCAGGCTGAAGACCCCCAGGCTGTACCTTCCGGCGCTCTCCCGCTCCATCACGGCAATGTCCAGGTCATCGTCAGCAGAGGCCATAAAGCTGTCGCCGCTGCCAAAGCCCCCCTTTATCTCCCGGAGCCGGGAGAGAAGGGCGCTTATGTCCCGGCCGGTATTTCTGTTAAATACGTCCTTATCGAAGAGACTGGGCAGATGGTCGTCACAAAATTCCTGCCCGGCATAAATGAGCGTGGTACCCTTGAGGAAATAGAGCATGGCGGTAAGGTTTACCAGAGCCTCCTGGTCAGGCAGCACCGAGGCTATCCGCGGCTGGTCATGGTTTTCCAGAAAGCGCAGCTTGTTATAGTTTGCCGGGTACATGGCCTCCTGGAAATTCAGCATATCCATAAAGGCGCTCAAAGGGATGCTCCCTTTAAGATATCTCTCAAAGCTCTCCCAAATGTCATACTCATACTCCATGTCGAAGGCGGAAAACAGCTCAGTATCCCTGGCGCAGTACAGGCCGCTGCGCCGGGCCCAGCTGCCGAAGCTGAGATGGACGCTCTCCGCAAGCCAGATACAGCCGGGGCGCACTTTCTCCACCGCCGCCCTGGCTTTCAGCCAGAAGTCCACCGGCACGAAGGAGGCCACGTCGCAGCGAAAACCGTCCACTGTCTCCGCCCACAGGCACAGGCTGTCTATCTGGTAGTCCCAAAGCGCCCTGTTACTGTAGTCCAGGTCTATGACGTCGGTCCAGTCCCCTACCTGGTTGCCCGGGCTTCCGTCCGGCCGTTTATAAAACCAGTCCGGGTGCTGCTCAAAGAGCACCGAGTCCGGGGAAGTGTGGTTATACACCACGTCTATGATACACTTCATGCCCCGGCGGTGTATCTCCCGCACCAGGGTCTTGAAGTCCTCCAGGCTGCCGTATTCCGGGTTCACTGTCCGGTAGTCCCGGTTGGCATAGGGGCTGCCCAGGCTGCCTTTTCTCCCCTTGACCCCTATGGGATGTATGGGCATGAGCCAGATTATATCCGTGCCCAGAGCCTTTATCCTGTCCAGGTCCGGCACCAGGGAGAGGAAGCTGCCCTCCGGTGTGTGATTCCTTAAATATACGGAATATATGACCTGGTTTTGAAGCTCCGGATTTGTCCCTGCCGCCATAGCGCTCTCTCCCTTCGGACGGATTTTTCCATATCTACATATTACATTAAAGCCTGATATAAAGCAATCGTTTTCCGGTCTTCGGCAGGAGCTTACACTTTACCCGGATTTTACACACAGCCGGTAATAGATTTTATCTTTGTCGGTTATAGTTCATTTTGGTCAAATCTGTATGATACGGGAGTAAAGCCATGGATATTTTCGACCTGCTCAGTCTTATAGGCGGACTCTGTCTGTTTCTTTTCGGTATGAATATAATGGGCCAGGCTCTGGAACGCAGGGCCGGCGGCAAGCTGCGCAGCCTTCTGGGCAAGCTCACCACCAACAAGATGGCGGGACTGCTCACCGGCCTTGGAGTCACCGCCATAATCCAGAGCTCCTCGGCCACCACTGTCATGGTGGTGGGCTTTGTGAACTCCGGACTCATGACTTTGAAGCAGGCCATAAACGTCATCATGGGCGCCAACATCGGCACCACCGTCACCGCCTGGATACTGAGCCTTGCGGGCATAGACAGCGGCAATGTATTTGTCTCCCTTTTAAAGCCCAGCTCCTTCACTCCGGTGCTGGCTCTTATCGGCATAGTATTTTACATGTTCAGCAAGAAGTCCCGCCGTCAGGACACCGGGCTCATTCTCCTGGGCTTTGCCACGCTTATGTACGGCATGGACAGCATGTCCGCCGCCGTGTCCGGCCTCAGGGACGTGCCGGAGTTTCAGCAGATCATTCTCATGTTCCATAACCCCCTCCTGGGCGTGCTGGCCGGTGCGGTGCTCACCGCCATTATCCAGTCCAGCTCCGCCTCCGTAGGCATACTCCAGGCCCTGTCCTCCACCGGGCAGGTCACTTTGGGAGCGGCAATCCCCATCATCATGGGCCAGAACATAGGCACCTGCGTCACCGCCATGATCTCCTCCGTAGGCACCAACAAAAACGCCCGCCGGGCTGCCCTGGTGCATCTGTCCTTCAACGTCATCGGCACCGCCGTATGGCTCACGGTATTCTGCATAGTCAAGGCAGTATTCAACCCTGTCATTCTGGGCGAGAGCGCTTCCCTTGTGAGCATTGCCGTGGTCCACTCAGCTTTTAATATTCTCTGCACCATTCTGCTGCTGCCCATGACGGGCTTGCTGGAGAGGCTGGTCCACCGTCTTGTGCCCGACGGGGCCGAGGAGGAGGTGCTCACCGAGATAGACGAGCGGCTCCTGGCCACGCCTCCCATGGCTTTGGAACGCTGCCAAGCAGTGGCCTCGGAGATGGCGGAGACCTCCATCACCGCTTTGAAATCCTCCCTCTCCTGCCTGCTGTTCTATACCCCGGAGCTGGCCGCAGAAGTGCGGGACAAGGAAAACAAAAGCGACCATTACGAGGATATCCTCTCCTCCTATCTGGTAAAGCTCAGCAGCCTGCAGATAAGCGAGAGCGACAGCGCCGAGGCGGCAAAACTCTTAAAGGTCATAGGCGACTTTGAGCGCATATCCGACCACGCCGTGAATCTGGTGGAGTCCGCCGAAGAGATGAAGGATAAGAACATTGAATTTTCCGGCAGAGCCAGGGAAGAACTTTCCGTCATCATTCCCGCCGTCAGCGAGATATTGGACCTGACTCTGGAGGCCTTTGAAAAGGACGACCTGTCCGTTGCCCTCTCCGTGGAGCCTCTGGAACAGGTAATAGATTATCTGAAAGAACGGCTGCGCACCGGCCACATCCTCCGGCTCCAGCAAGGGGAGTGCTCCAGTGTGGCGGGCTTCATCTGGTCCGACATCCTCACTAATCTGGAGCGCACCGGAGACCACTGCTCCAACATCGCCGGCTGCATAATCGACATGTCCCACCACGAGATGCACCTGCACGAATCCCAGCAGCAGCTGCGCAACACCAGCGAGGACTACCGGCAAAATTATATGCGCTACATGCACAAGTACTCCCTGCCCGACCTGAGGTCCGGGAGCTGAATAGCGGATGTAGCTTCGGGCCCGGCATTCTGCCCATAGCAGAGCGCCGGGCTTTCTTATTGCTTTTTCCCCCGCCTCGGCCTTATAATTGTGGGCGTTCAAAGGAATCATTTTTGGAGGTGCCGCCATGGTGCATCTGCTGCTTGCTCTTATTTACCTGTCCTTTATAAGCTTGGGGCTGCCCGACGGGCTGCTGGGAGCCGCCTGGCCCAGTATGTACGCCGAGCTTTCCGCCCCGGTATCCGCCGCCGGTATCATTTTCATCATAATTTCTGCGGGCACCGTGGCCTCCAGCCTTCTCAGCGAGAGGCTGAACCTGAAGCTGGGGCCGGGAAAGGTCACCGCCTTCAGCGTGGCCATGACCGCCGCCGCCCTTATTGGCTTTGCCTCCTGCACCTCCCTGTGGCAGCTCTGTCTTTGGGCCATACCCTACGGCCTGGGGGCGGGCAGCGTGGACGCATGCCTGAACAACTATGTGGCTCTCCACTATGCCAGCCGCCACATGAGCTGGCTCCACTGCATGTGGGGCATAGGCGCCTCCACAGGCCCGTATATCATGGGGGCGGTGCTCACCGCCGGCGGCCACTGGAGCCGGGGCTATCAGCTCATCGGCCTGATGCAGATAGTCCTCACCGCCGTGCTGCTGCTGAGCCTGCCTCTGTGGAAAAAGAGCGCCTCCGGCGCCGGGGAGGGCAGCCGGGAGCCTTTAAGTCTCCGGCAGGTCTCCCGCATCCCAGGCGTCAAGGCCATGCTCCTCAGCTTCTTCTGCTACTGTGCCACGGAGCAGACCGTGGGGCTCTGGGCCGGTTCCTATCTGGCGCTCTACCGGGGTATGGCGGCGGAGACAGCCGCCTCCTTTGCCGGGCTCTTTTACATGGGCATAGCCCTGGGCCGGGCCCTCAACGGTTTCTTTACTCTCAAATTCTCCGACACCCGGCTGACCCAGGCCGGTTTCTGCATCATCCTGCTGGGCATAGCCGCAGTGCTTTTGCCTCTGGGCAACACTGCCGCCCTCATTGGTCTGGGCCTTATCGGTCTGGGCTGCGCCCCCATCTATCCCAGCATCATCCATGCCACCCCGGAACGTTTCGGAGCGGAGCGCTCCCAGGCCGTCATCGGGGTGCTCATGGCCAGCGCCTATTTGGGCAACTGCCTGATGCCTCCCCTCTTTGGCCTCATCGCCAACCATATCAGCATCTCCTTGCTGCCCTTTTATCTGCTGCTCATTCTGGCCGTCATGGCCTCCATGCACCGGTTGGCTTTAAAAAAATGTGGAAACCGATAAAGAAAAAATCGTGCTGAGGAAATGGCTCAGCACGATTTTTTAATTATTTTATGGAAGCTTCCCTCACTCCACGGTGACCAGGCCGTCCTCCCCTACGGTGACTTTCATTCCGGTCTGGACATAGTTGAGGAATTCATCCCCCAGACTGTCCACCACAGGCATTTTTGCCTCGGTCCACACGTCCCCCAGTATGGCCCCGGAGGCCGCCAGGGAGTCAATGGGCAGGCTGAAGAGCATGCAGGCAGGCTGCTTGCCCAGAGAGCACACGGTGTAGAGCACCATGCCGCCGGTGGTGGAGCCTATGGTCATGGGCAGGCACAGGGCCTTGCCCAGCATGGGCTTTTTATAGATGTCCGGATTGTTCTGGTCGCCGCATTTCACCTGCTTGTCCCCGAACATTATGGCCATCTGATAGCTGGCCAGGGTATTGAATCCGCCCCGGCTCACCAGTGCTTCAGCGGTGCAGGTGCCGGGCACTACGACACGGCCTTTGAACTGCTTCATTTCTTCCCCTCCTTGCCGGTGATGATGTCCAGTATCTCGCTGTCGGTGTAGTATCTGGCGCTGGTGTAGGTGCGCAGCTTGTTGGAGGAGGTGATGACCGCCTTCTTCTTGCACAGAGGGTTGTTCATGTACATCAGCGGGCATATATAGCTGACAACGACGCCGTAGCTGGCCAGTCTCCCGGCGCATGCGGTCTTGTTCAGCTCCTTAATAACGGCGGGGGAAGCGGTGAATACCGTGGGCACGGTGACCTTGTCCAGGCCGTTTTCTCTGAGTTTCGCCTCGATGGCGTCTGCCCAGTCCTCCATCTGTTTAAGCGTCATGTGGGGACAGCCCACAAAGCACAGCTGGGGCTTTGCGTCGGGATTCTTCCAGATGACAGGGTAGTTGGCTTTCACCCGGGCAAGCTCTGCGTCATCGATAATATAGACCTGGGCGTTCTCCTTTATGAGGCTCTCCCCCAGCTCCTTGGCCTCGGGTGTGAGGTTTGCGATATGGTACAGACCCACGGCCCCGTTGGAGGCGGTGGCAGCGCCGAAGTCTTTCAGGTAGGTGCAGTTTTCCTCGTTGAGCTCAGTGCCCAGCCATTTCTCCATGCCTTTTATGTAGGGCACGTCCTCCATGACCTTCATGCCTATGGCAGAGCCCAGCAGCTGGGCCTCCGGCTTATTCTCACAGCGGACCTCCACCACCCAGCCGGCCTTGCGGCCCTCGTCGGTGAGCAGGCCGAATTCCGGCACGAAGCCGGCAATGGAGCCCATCAGCTCCAGGATGCCGGAGTTGCGGTTGCAGCGGGCACCCAGCACGGAATTGGCATAGACCACGGCGGAAGATTCCGCCCAGGAGAGCACTTCACCCTTGCCCGGCTTGTTGCCCATCTGGTCCACATAGCAGGTGCAGCTGTAGGCATCGTCGTCCACTATGCCCAGCTTGCGCATCTGCTCCTCATAGCGCTGCTGCTGGGTGTACATTATCTTGTTGAAAACTATGT
>CALWYF010000054.1 GCA_944385705.1 uncultured Oscillospiraceae bacterium
CACCGCCACGGGTATGCGGAAGGCCATGGTGCGCCGGAGGTTACGCATCCACCAGCCTGCAAAGAGAAACAGGACCACGGCGGCCAGTGTGAGCAGAATCTGCCTGTACATATCCTCAGGTGTGGAGGAGGCGGCCACGCTCATGCCCAGACTGGTGAGATAGAAGGCCAGGGTCTCCACCTCAAAGCCGCTGCGGTTCATAAGGCGCATGGCGCTGTAGCAGCACCACTGAAGGGCTATAAGGGCCACGAAGGCCAGGGCTATGGAGCGGACTTGCCCACTTTCGGCGGACATGGCGTGCTGACAGAGAAGGGCCAGCTGGAAAAGGCTGAGCTCCAGGAGAGTGACGGTGGGGGAGACGTGCTGGCCGGCGCTGGTACGCCCGGCCTCATTCTGCGCCCGGTCCCGGGCGCTCATGTCCTGAAACCTCAGGGTGAGCCCGCCCAGGTTTATTACGTCTCCAGCTTCAACCAGGGAGCCGCTGCCCCCCACTTTTACGCCGTTTACCCATACTCCGCTGCGGGAATATATATCGTATATCTTCCAGATGCCCCGGTCGTTCCTGGACAGCACCGCGTGGCAGCGGCTGACGCCGGGATAGCAGAGGCGGACGTCGGAGCTTATGGAGCGGCCGATGAGATTTTCCCAATGGGTGAGGGTATAGCTGTCCCCCTCGCAGCTGAGGTGGCCCCAGACCTCCGACTCGTATTTCTCGCTGAGCATGGAGCGCAGGCAGCGGGCCAGAATCAGTATGGACAGTATTATCACCGCAAACTTGGATGTGGTCAGAGCGTATTCCAGAAAGACCTCCATTGCCTGCCTCCTTCCATGCAAATTTAGATTTCTCTATAATATAACATATGTTTCGCCGAAATGCCAGAAAATATATGTTAAAGCCTTAAGAGGTTCATGATTGACAAGGGGATAAGAATAAACTAATATGTAGCCTATGGACAAGAAAACTAAGATTTGGACAATGATATTATTTGCCGTGGTGCTGCTGGGACTGCTGGGCTGGTGGGCCCTGAGCAGCCTGGGAGGCGGCACTATAGCCGTCATTACCCTGGACGGGGAGGAGTACGACAGGATAGATCTGTCCAAGGTGACAGAGAGCTACGATATCCAGATAGACACCGGGTACGGCCACAACACGGTGCACGTGGAGCCGGGGCGTATATCCGTAACGGAGGCGGACTGTCCCGACGGCATATGCGTTGCTCAGGGGGCCATAGACAAGGGGGGAGTGCCCATAGTGTGCATGCCCCACCACCTGGTGATAAAGATAGAGGGGAGCGAGATAGATGCCTAAGACCAGGAAGCTGGCTCTCATGGCTTTGCTCACCGCCATTGCTCTGACCATATTCATGATAGAGAGCCAGCTGCCCCCGCCGGTGCCTATACCTGGGGTGAAGCTGGGCCTTGCCAATATCATTACTCTTGTCACCATGCTGCTGCTGGGCCGGAAAGAGGCCGGAGCGGTGCTGGCCGTCCGGGTGATAATGGGCGCAATGTTCTCCGGCAGCATGGCCTCCCTGCTTTACAGCGCCGCCGGGGGAGCACTGGCTTACATAGTCATGTGTCTCACGGTGAAGCTGTTCAGTGAAAAACAGCTGTGGATAGTCAGCGCCATAGCGGGTATAGCCCATAACGCCGGCCAGCTGCTGGCCTGTGTGCTCATAGTGCAGACCCCGGGGGTGCTGGCTTACGGCCCTATCCTGGCGGCCTCGGGGGTGATAAGCGGCTGCTTCACCGGTTTTGCCGCCATGTATCTGCTGAGGGCGCTGAAAAAACTCAGACCCTGAAGAGAAAGAAACTGAAAAATTCATAAAAGGGAATTTGACTAATGGGATAAATGGTATATAATGTACCCATGCTATCAGAAAAGGTCTATTCCAAATCCTAAGGAAAGGCAGAGTCAATACAGAAATGAGCGAATGCAATCACGATTGTTCATCATGCAGTGAAAACTGCTCGGAAAGAAGCTCCGAGAGCTTCCTGAAAGCCCTCAATCCCCAGTCCAGCGTGAAGAAAGTCATAGCCGTAGTCAGCGGCAAGGGCGGCGTGGGCAAGTCCCTGGTCACCAGCCTCATGGCTTCGGAGATGCAGCGCAGAGGCCATAACTGCGCCATATTGGATGCGGACATCACCGGCCCCTCCATCCCCAAATCCTTCGGCATCCATCAGCATGCCACCGCCACCGACGAGTATATCATCCCTGTACGTACCCACACGGGCCTGCAGATAATGTCCATAAACCTTATACTGGAGGACGAGACCTCCCCTGTGGTGTGGCGGGGCCCGGTGATAGCCGGGGCAGTCACCCAGTTCTGGACCGATGTGATATGGCAGGACGTGGACTACATGTTCGTGGACATGCCCCCCGGAACCGGAGACGTACCTCTCACCGTGTTCCAGTCCCTGCCGGTGGACGGCATAGTCATAGTCACCTCTCCCCAGGACCTGGTGAGCATGATAGTCACCAAGGCGGTGAACATGGCGGACATGATGAATATCCCGGTGCTGGGCATCGTGGAGAACATGTCCTACTTCAAGTGCCCGGACTGCGGAAAGGAACACTTCATCTTCGGCGAGAGCAAGGTGGAGAAGATAGCCGCAGAGCACGGAATAAAGCACATTGCCCGGCTGCCCATCGACCCGGTGATAGCCACTATGGTGGACGCCGGTGAGGTGGAATCTGTCAGCGGCGAACACATTGCCCCTATTGTAGACTATATCGAAAAGGAGATTTAATAACATGCGTATAGCCGTTACCTACAAGGACGGAGAGATATTCGAGCACTTCGGCCACTGCGAGTGTTTTGCCATATACGAATACGGCGATGAGGTCAGCGACTGCAAGAAGACCCTGGTGGACTGCTCCGACCGTCACGGCCATCAGGCCATGGCCGACCTTATGAAGGAGCAGAGTGTGGATGCCGTTATCTGCGGCAATCTGGGCAGCGAGGCCAGAGCCCTGCTTCTCAGCTACGGCATAGTGCCGGTGGCCGGTTACTGCGGCCATGCGGACACTGCCGCCGACATGCTGGTCACCGGTCAGCTGCCTATAATCGACGGGGCGGGGGCCTGCGGAGGCGGCTGTGGAGGCTGCGGAGGCGGTTGCCATGGCGGCGATGAGGGCGGCTCCTGCGGCTGCGGAGGCGGCTGCCATGATGACGAGGGCGGCTGCTGCTGCCACTGAGGAAACCGAACACACAGTATACCCGCTGCCGGGCAGCGGGTATGCTTTCTTTATGGATTAGGGAGAAAAGATGAACGACAGCGATAAGCAGCTACTGTTTGAAAAAATGCCCATACCCGGCGCTGTGGCCCGGCTGGTGGTGCCTACCATAATGGGCAGTCTGGTTATGATCCTTTATAACCTGGCGGATACATATTTTGTGGGCTACCTCAACGACCCGGTGCAGAATGCGGCGGTGACTCTGGCAGCCCCGCTGCTGCTGGCCTTCAACGCCGTGAACAACCTCTTCGGCGTGGGCAGCTCCAGCATGATGAGCCGGGCTCTGGGTCTGAAAAAATACGATACGGTGCGCCGCAGCGCAGCCTTCGGTATCTACTGCTCCGTGATATGCGGCCTGGCTTTTTCTCTGGGCTACGTCCTCCTGAGCCACAGTATACTGAATCTGCTGGGGGCGGACGAGACCACGGTGGAGGCCACCGGACAGTACCTCTTCTGGACAGTGAGCCTGGGGGCGGCACCGGCCATCACCAACGTGGTCATGGGTTATCTGGTGAGAGCCGAGGGCTCCGCCATAAATGCCAGCATCGGTACTATGAGCGGCTGTTTCCTGAACATCATTCTGGACCCCATATTTATCATGCCCTGGGGCTTGGACATGGGGGCTGCCGGCGCCGGCTGCGCCACCTTCATCTCCAACTGCGTGGCTTGCCTCTACTTCTTTATATATGTACTGGTCAAGCGGGGCCGCAGCTATGTTTGCCTCAAGCCTACCATGGCCTTGTGCGGAAAGAGTGTGGCTTTGGGGACTTTTGCCGTGGGAGTGCCGGCAATGGTTCAGAATCTGCTGAACGTGACCGGCATGACCATCCTCAACAACTTCACCGCCGACTACGGCTCCGAGGCCGTGGCGGCCATGGGTATTGCCAGCAAAATACAGATGGTCTTCATGTATGTGAACCTGGGCATATCCAACGGCATCATGCCTCTGGTGGGCTACAACTATGCTGACGGCAACGTAAAGCGCATGAAGGAGGCCATGGTCTTTACTGCAAAGCTCATCCTCGGCACTCTGTGCCTGGCCACTCTGGGCTGCTTTGTATTCAGCAGGACCCTGGTGGGCCTGTTCATAGAAAACGCCCACGTGATAGAGCTGGGTTCCGCCTTCCTCAAAGGATTGAGCCTGTCTCTGCCTTTTATGGCTGTGGACTTCCTGGGTGTGGGCATGTATCAGGCCTGCGGCATGGGCAGCAAATCCCTGGTCTTTGCCATTATGCGCAAGATAGTCCTGGAGATTCCCGCCCTTTTTGCCCTCAACGCTCTCTTCCCCATGTACGGTCTGGCCTATGCCCAGCCCTTTGCCGAGTTCGTCCTGGCCTTTGCCGCTGCGGCGGTTATGCTGAGGATATTCAGAAGGCTTGAAAAGAAAGAGCTGAAAAGCTGAGAAGCGCTGAAGCTGAATATACAATAATAAAAACCAGTCCTTTGCATAAAGGTGCATAAAGGACTGGTTTTTCATATTTACTTTTACTGGTCTTTTTTCTCCTCCCCATATTCGGCGGGCAGGCTCAGCTCTGCGGCAAAATGTTCCCCGTCGTTTTCTATGCTGAAGCTGCCGTGCATCTGTTCCATTATCCTCTTGCAGGTGCGCAGACCTATTTTTGTGCTCTCCACCCGGTCCAGATCTCTGTTTATGGCGTTGGAAATGCACAGACTGAGGCGGAAACCCTTCAGCTCGCTTATTATGGTGACCTGTTTGCTCCTGTCTCCGTATTTCATTACGTTGGACACCAGATTGTCCACCACCCGCTTGAGATACAGAGGGTCGGCCAAAATGCTGCACTCGCCCTGAAACTCGATGCGCTGTATGCTGAAGCCCTTTTCCGAGAGAGTAAATTCCGCCTCGCTCACCAACTGCTCCAGCAGCAGCCGGCCGTCATAGCTCTCCATATCCAGTTTGAGCTCCGCACTGCCGTAGACCAAAAAGTATTTGAACAGCTCGTCGGTGAGGGATTTTAGATCCATGGCCTTGCTGTAGGCTGCGCTGCTGAACTGACGGCAGCGCTCAATGTCGGAAAAATCGCTCTCGTTGAGCAGCCCCAGATAGCCTATCATGGAGGTCATGGGGGTGCGGATATCATGGGAGATGGCGGTTATCAGCTCGTTGTTGGCCTGCCAGGCCCGGCTTTCACTGCTCATCTGTTCTATCACCGACTGGCGCATCTCGTCCATGGCATGGGCCAGACTGCTCAGCTCGTCGCTGCCCGGAGCGTCTATGCTCATCTCCAGATTCCCGGAGCTGACTACGGTGGCGGCTTTGGACAGGTTTATTATCCGCTTTGTCAGCCGGTTCATATACAGCAGCAAAAGCAAAATCATGCTGCCTGCCGCTATGGCCATGGCACTGAAATCCGCCAGCACGTATTCCCTGGCCTCCGAGCTGTCCACTATGGCCACCAGATACATGCCGTCGGAAAAGCGCATAGGGTACAGACTGCCGTACTTGGAGGCATCGTACTCGCTGTTGAGCTCCGGCACGGCAGCCTTGTCCCCGGAGAAACTGCGGTGCTGATTGCCGCCGTCATAAAGCAGGATGGTAACGTAATCATTTTCCCTTGTCCACTGGGACAAAGCCTTCGTATCCTTTCCCGACACTTTGTTTTCCGAGACATAGCTGCTGAGGCGGGAGTATATCTCCGCCTTGCGCTGGGCTACGTTTTCTTCGCTCATGTATACTTTTTCCACCAGCAGACAGCCCAGTTCCCCGGCCAGTATATACAGCAGCACCGCCATGAGCAGCCCGAACAGAGACACATACAGCATCTTGGCCGTGAGAGAACGGGGAAGTTTCAGCTTTTCAGTCAATCTGATAACCCTTTCCCCACACCGTGCGGATTATTTTCGGGCTGGATGGATTTTCCTCTATCTTACGGCGCAGATTAAGGACATGGACCATCACGGTATTGCCGGAGCCGGAGAGGAACTTCTCCCCCCACACCGACTCGTAGAGTTCCGCTGCCGTGACCGTATTGCCCCGGCGCTTCATCAGGTGCTCCAGGATGGCATACTCTGTGTCGGTGAGGGATACGTGGCTGCCCTGGTATTTTACACTGTGGCCGGACAGGTCTACCTCCAGATCGCCCACGGAGATCACGCCGTCGTTCTTGCCCCGGTATTCCCGGTAGCGGCGCAGCAGAGAATTGACCTTGGCCAGCAGCTCCTGATGGGAGAAGGGCTTGGAAAGAAAGTCGTCCCCGCCGCTGCTGTAGGCGGAGAGCCTGTCCGCCTCGGCGGACTTGGCGGTGAGGAAAAGTATGGGGGCGTGGCTCAGCTCCCGGATGCGGGAGCAGGTCTCAAAGCCGGAGAGACCCGGCATCATAACGTCCAGAATGATAAGGTCTATATCCGGATGGGCGGAGACATACTCTATGGCCGAGGCGCCGTCAAAGGCCTCCGCAACAAAATATTTATTTTTAAGCAAAATTTCAAGAACATTTCTTATGTCTGCGTCGTCATCTACTATGAGCACATGGGGTAAAGCCGTCATATAATCACCTCAGCTTGATTGTAACACAAATTTTCCCGGGCACAATAAACATTTGAATGTTTTAAGAAAGTTTAAGAGTTCCCCGGAACAATCTGTGCTATAATTATGTCTACCTATGCTGGCATAGGAAAAGAATGTTTATTCATTTAATCACATATCAAGGAGGACAAAAATGAAAAACAGACTGAAAAGCCTGCTGTCTCTGCTGCTGGTAGCGGCGACGGCACTGTCTCTGGCTGCCTGCGGAAAGAGCGACGACGGCGCCGGGGACAAGGATAAGGCAGATGAAGACCATCCCGAGTTTGCGTATACGGCGGTATTTGACAAAATCGCCAGCGACCAGGATGTGAGCCTCTATCCCAGAGTTTACACTGAGGATGGCTTCTATTCCACCAGCTACGAGAAGATAGGCAACAACACCCCCGAGGGAGTCACCCCTGAGTATGAAGGCCAGTACGATGTATACGGCAGCTTCATCTACTTCGTTGGCTTTGACGGTAAGGTGGAAAAGCTGGCAAACTACCAGCGCATGGAGCCTCCTGCCAACGACGGCAATTACAAGGATTTTAATTCCAGCAGCGACGTCAGCGGCATTTGCGTGGCCGATGACGGCAGACTGGCAGTGATGGAGATCCAGTACAAGTCCTGGAGCGAGGCTCCCGACGGGATGGACAGCAGCAGCAACGAATACTGGGAGTACTACAAGTATGAACAGAATTACTACGTCCGCTGGCTGGAGAGCGACGGTACCGAGATAAGCAGCGCACCCGTGGAGATAGATCCGGATATGTACCTGGATACCTATAACATGAAGCTGGACCAGGACGGGAACTTGGTATGCCTTTATAACGGTTCCCAGATAGTAGGCATAGCCCCCGACGGAAGCTTCAGCTATAACATTGAGGTGGCTTCCGACAGCTACGTCGACACCATCGTGAAGCTGGCCGACGGCACCATTGCCGCCAGCATTTCCAGCGGCAGCGGAATGGAAGTCTATCCCATAGACATTGCCAACAAGAAACTCAGCGACACCAGCTACCCTCTGGAGAACGTATACCTCTATAACGCCATCACCGGCAGCAACGGCTACGACCTCTACTACACCAACGGCACCAACTTCTATGGCCTGAAGCTGGCCACCGGGGAGCAGGAGAAGCTCTTCAGCTGGCTCAGCTGCGATGTGAACGGCAACGACATGAGCAGCGTCACCGTTAGAGATGACGGCTCTGTAGTGGGCGTCATTACGGACTATGACAGTAGCAGCAGCAGCTACAGCTACGAGCTGGTCACCGTAAAGCAGGTGCCCTATGAGTCCGTGCCCCATAAGGAGATAATCACTCTGGGTTGCATCGGCCTTCAGTATCAGACCCAGGATATGATAGTGAAGTTCAACCGCAGCAACGACAAGTACCGTATCGAAGTTGTAGACTACTCCGAGTACAACAACGAGGAGAACGGCTACGATGCCGGACTTACCAAGCTCAACACCGAGATCATGGCCGGCAATATCCCCGACATTCTGGACATCAGCAGCGTCAATTACGTGCAGCTGGCCTCCAAGGGCCTTATCGAGGATCTGTACCCCTACATCGATGCCGATGAGGAGCTGAACCGGGAGGACTTCTTTGAAAACGTCCTGGCTGCCATGGAAGTGGACGGCAAGCTCTGCTGCACTGTGCCCGGCTTCTATATCCAGACCGTCATGGGCGCCAGCGCCGTGGTGGGAGATACCCCGGGCTGGACCTATGAGGAGTTCGACGAGGCTCTGGCCTCCATGCCCGAGGGCTGCGAGCCCTTTGACCAGTATGTCACCAGGGACTTGATACTCCAGAACTGCCTGGCACTGGAGCTGGAGAACTTTGTGAACTGGGGCACCGGCGAGTGCAAATTCGACAGCCAGGAGTTTGTCGACCTGCTGAATTTTGCTGCCCGGTTCCCCGAGACCTTTGACTGGGAAAACTACGACTATTCCACCGCTGAGAGCACCGATGAGCGGATTGCCCAGGGAAAACAGATGCTGGTGCAGACCTCAGTGTATATGATAGAGGATCTTTTCTATAACCAGTATATCGAGAGCTTCGGCGGTGACGTTACCTTTATAGGTTATCCCACATCCAGCGGTACCGGAAATATGCTGGGCATAGACGGCGGCGGCTACGCTATGAGCAGCAAGAGCGAGTACAAGGATATAGTATGGCAGTTCCTGCGTACCTTCATGACCAAGGAATATCAGGAAGAAAACGTGTGGGGTCTGGCCAGCCGCAAGGATATCTTTGACGAAAAGGCGGAAGAGGCCATGACCATCCAGTACCAGAAGGATGAGAACGGTAACGAGATACTGGACGAAGAGGGCAACAAGATACCCATCCCCCGCTACGGACGCTGGAACGAGGAGACCGGTGAGAACGAGGAGATCTACGCCATAGATCCCGAGCAGATAGACCAGCTCAGGGAGCTTATCGCCAGCACCGACAGGAAGGCCAATTACGACAGCGATATCTTTGAGATAGTCTCCCAGGAGGCCGCCGCCTTCTTCCAGGGCCAGAAGAGCGCCGAAGACGTGGCAAAGCTCATCCAGAGCAAGGCCAACATCTTTGTCAACGAGCAGCGCTGAGCGCCGTTTCAAAACTACAGGCAGGGGCTTTGCCTCTGCCTGTACCTCATATAGAATAGATAATTATTAATATTTCTTTTGTTTCACCGGCTTTTATTGAATCGGCCTACAAGATGTGGTATTATTACCAATAGCGTACACATCATAACTATATTGGATAACGAAACGGCAAGGTCAAATGAAGAAAAACAAACTTAATCTCAGGGAGCACACCCTGGATCTGCTCAAGAGCCTGTGCTTTCTGTCCCCCAGTCTTCTGGGCGTGGGAGTGTTCTTCATCGTCCCCTTCGGCGTGGTGGTCTACTACTCGCTGATAGATGGAGTTGGATCGAAGAACTTTGTGTTTTTGGAAAATTTCATAAAGCTGTTCGATAATTCCGCCTTTCTCATGGCGGCAAAGAACACCCTGAGCTTTTCCGTGGTGGCAGTGCCACTGGCCGTGATCCTGGCCATGTGTCTGGCCTTGATGCTGGAGTGCCGCATACCAATGAAGAGCCAGTTCCGCACCTTCTTCCTCAGCCCAATGATGGTGCCGGTGGCTTCGGTGGTGCTCATCTGGCAGGTGCTCTTCAACTTTAACGGCACCATAAACGAGTTTATCATGCTCTTCGGCGCCGACAGGATTGACTGGCTCCAGTCGGACTACTGCCAGATAGTTGTCATCATACTGTTTTTGTGGAAGAACCTGGGCTACAATATGATACTGTTCATGGCGGGCCTGGCAAACATACCCAAGGAGCTGCTGGAAGTGGCCGACGTGGAAGGGGCCAGCGAGACTTACAAATTCTTCGCCATCAAGCTCCGTTATCTCTCCCCGACGGTGCTCTTCGTCACCATATTGTCCCTGATAAACTCCTTCAAGGTATTCCGTGAGGTGTACCTGCTCACCGGGGACTACCCCTATGAAAAGCTGTACATGCTCCAGCACTTTATGAACAACACCTTCCGCTCCCTGGATTATCAGAAGCTCTCCGCTGCCGCAGTGGTCATGGCCATTGTCATGGTGGTGCTGATAGCTCTGCTGTTCATAGCGGAGGACTGGTTCGGAAAGGATGTGGAGGGATGAAAAAGAAACACTATTTTGGCCGTGGCGCCATGTTCCTTCTCTGCGCCGCCTTTGCCATAATGTTCCTGCTGCCCACAGTGCTTACCATCACCAACTCCTTCATGTCCGAGTCGGAGATAAAGGCAAACTACGGCATGATATTTTCCACCACCACCGGGGGCTATGTGTCCAAGACCGTGAACCTCAAGTTCATCCCCGACAAGGTGACCCTCTCCCAGTATGTCACCGGACTTATAAAATCTCCGGAGTACCTGCTGAAGCTGTGGAACAGCATTTTTCTGGTGGTGCCTATAGTCATTTTCCAGGTTGCGGTGGCTGCGGTGGCGGCCTACAGCTTCACCCGCTGGCGGGGCAAAATTAGAAGCGGTATATTCTTCTTCTATGTAATACTGATGCTCATGCCCTATCAGGTGACATTGGTGCCCAACTATCTGGTCAGCGACTGGCTGGGTATACTGAATACATCCTGGGCCATTATCCTGCCGGGCATCTTCGCCCCCTTCTCCGTATTCCTGCTCACAAAGTTTATGCGCCGCATACCCTATTCCCTTATAGAGGCGGCTAAGGTTGACGGAGCAGGGGAGTGGCAGATATTCACAAAAATATGTCTGCCCCAGTGCCGCTCGGCCCTCTACTCCATTGCTATCCTGGTATTTATCGACTATTGGAATATGGTGGAGCAGCCCCTCATCCTCCTTCAGGATGCGGACAGCCAGCCCCTTTCCGTGTTCCTGTCCAACATAAATGCCGGCGAGATAGGCCTGGCCTTTGCCATGGCAACAGTATATATGATACCGTCCCTGCTGCTGTTCCTCCACGGCGAGGAATATCTGGTGGAGGGCATAGCAAATTCCGGCAGCGTCAAAGGCTGACGGAGAGCAAAGCTTTAGAGGTGTATTATGGAATTTAAACCTAAGAACAGAGAATGGGTAAAAAATGCCGCCATTGTTTTTCTGGCGGTGCTGCTGGTGTTGACCTTCTTCTCCAACACCATCATGAACCGCAGCCTGCCTGAAGTGGCTACCGCCGGAGTTACCGACGGTTCCATCGTGGCCAAGGTCCGGGGCACCGGTACCGTGAAGGCCAACGGCAGCCACAATGTTAAGACCACCCAGACCCGGGAGATACGCTCCGTTATGGTGAAGGTGGGCCAGGAGGTCAGCACCGGGGACACCCTCTTCGTCCTGGGTGCGGGAGACAGCCAGGAGCTGGAGGCCGCCAAGGAGACTTTGCGTGACCTTCAGTATGCCTACCAGAAGTCCGCTGTCAATATGCCCAACTTCAACTATACCACGGAGATGCGGGCGGTGGAGACGGCCAGTAACAACCTGGATGCGGCGGACAAGGCCTACAGCGATGCCTATACCACCTATGAGCTGATGAAGGCCGAGCTCTCCGACAAGGAGACCCTGGATAAGCTCAGCGATGCGGAAAAGGCCATGAAAGACGCATACAATACCCTTATCAGTGTCCAGGCCAGCTATGACAGCGCCTACCAGAACCTGAACGCAAAGGTGGTGGACTGGCAGAACCGGGTCAATCAGCTGAGCAGCGTAACGCCAATCGAGACCCCGGCTCCCACCCAGGAGCCGAATCCGGATCAGGGCCAGGGCCAGGGCGGCGGAACCCAGGATAACTCTGTGGGCGGTAACACTGAAAACGGCGGTACCGGTGACGGCACATCCGGCGGAACAGACAGCAGCTCCGGCGGACTTACTGCCCAGACCATGGCCAATACTGCCGGGCGCAGCGGCGGCATAGTGCTGCTGGCCAGCGTTGGGGATGTGCCGAATATCGAGCTGATAGGCACCTACCAGCCGGGAGAGACCACCCCCAACGACGTCAAGGACCTGGCGACGGCCCAGCAGTGGCTGAAGGCTGCCCAGGCAGAGCTGTCCTCCTTCTCCTCCAGCAACGGCGCAACTCTGGAAAATGCCAAGAGCGCCTATGATACTGCAAAGGCAAAATATGACGCTCTGCTGAAATACAATGAGCAGGTGAATTACCAGCTGGTGCCCTATAAGGAGGCTCTGGACAAGGCCGAGGCGGAGATGAAAACTGCCGAGGCAGCCTATGAGGATGCCTGCAACAACCTGTATTTCACCCAGACCCAGAACGACAAGACCCTGACTTCCGCATCCATAGATCTTCAGCAGCAGGCGGAGAAGATAAAGGCCGCCCAGGAGAAGGTGAAGCAGCTCTCCGGCGATGCAGGGGACCAGATAACCGCCAATGTCAACGGCGTGGTCACCGCCATAAATGTCAGCGCCGGGGACACCGTCACCAAGGACACTGTGGTCTGCACCATTGAGGTGCCGGATATGGGCCACACCCTCTCCTTCTCCGTCACCAACGACCAGGCTCAGCGCCTGCGGGTGGGGGACACCGCCACAGTGAGCAACTACTACTGGGGCAATGAGATAGTGGCAACCCTCTCCAACATCCGCACCGACCCCAAGAACCCCCAGACCAACAAGGAACTTACCTTTGAGCTGTCGGGAGACGTGACCTCCGGCTCGGAGCTCACCATCTCCGTGGGCCAGAAGAGCGCCAATTATGACACAATAGTGCCCAACAGCGCAATACGCAGCGACAATAACGGCAAGTTCGTTCTCGCCATTGAGGCCAAGTCCTCGCCTTTGGGCAACAGGTATATTGCCAAGCGGGTGAGCGTGGAAGTTCTGGCTTCCGACGACAATAACTCCGCCGTGGTGGCCGACCTGAGCTATGGGGACTACGTCATTACCACCAGCAACTCCCCGGTGAAGAGCGGCGATCAGGTGAGGATGGCGGAGAATAACGCATGAGAGAGAAGCTGAAACGGCTGGCGCTGCCTATAGCGGCAGTAATTCTGGCCTTGCTGTGCCTGGCCTGCCTGCTGGTGTATTCCCATCTGGCCAATATGCTGGACAGCCAGCATCAGGCGGAGCGCTGGCAGGGAGAGAGCGAACTGAAGTTCAGCCAGCTCAGCTGCTTTATGTCCGTTGACCAGAATCTGACTCTGGAACAGGTGTATAGTTTTCGAAAAACGATGATGGACAAGTTCCATGAAGCGGCCCTGGATATCGACAACGATGCCCAGCTCTTCTGTGACGCCTGGTCCACCACCGGCAAGGCCTATGTGTCCAGTGACCAGGGCAAGGGTGATGTGAGCGTTATTGCCGTAGGGGGAAACTTCTTTGACTTTCACCCGATACGCCTCCTCAGCGGCAATTATATAAGTCCCAACGACCTGATGAAGGACCGGGTGCTTCTGGACGAAGACACCGCCTGGCTCCTCTTCGGCGGCACCCAGCTGGAGGGCATGAGCTTCAAAATTGACGGCGTGCCCTTTGTGGTGGCGGGAGTCATCGAGCGGGAGCAGGACTTTGCCAGTCTGAAAGCCTACACCTCCGGTATGGGCATATACATGAGCTATGATGCCTACAGCTCCATTAAGGGCGGCGGAGGCATCTCCGCCACCAGCAGCACCGGCTCTGCATCAGGCGGCAGTACTTCCGGCGGTTCTTCCGGAAGCTCCGGAAGTTCCGGAGGTTCCGGCACCGGCTCAGGGAGCACCGGCGGCAGTACCGGCGGAAGCTCAGGCGGCAGCAGCAACAGCACCGGCGGAAGCGTGGGCATAGAGTGCTACGAGGTGGTAATGGCCGAGCCGGTGAAGGGCTTCGCCATGAACGTGGCCAAAGAGAAGTTCCCCATCGGCGGGGGAGTCATAATCGACAATTCCAACCGTTACAGCTACGAGAACATCCTTAAGCTGGTCAAGCAGTTCGGCTCCCGCTCCATGCAGACTCACGGTGTTATCCTGCCCTACTGGGAGAATGCTGCCCGGTGTATAGAGGACTGGTGCCTGGCCCTGTTAATTGCCGCAATGGTGACGGCAGTGCTGCCGGTGGTGCTGATTGTGATCTTCCTTGTGCGTCTGTTCCTCCGGGGGAAGAATAAGTTTGAGGAAGACCTGCTGCCCAGGGCAAAAGAACGTGTAGGCGAGGCCATAAGGGTCCAGCAGCGCAAGGCCTGGGAGCGGAGATACGGCAAAAAGAACAAGGACGGCTGAGGGCCGGAACAAAAAAATACGGGCCGAGGGCCCGTGAAAATAAACTGATATACCTAAAGGTTTCAAGCCGGTGGTTTTTGCTAATGTGCGATAAAGAAGTAATAGAAGTGTAAAAAATTTTGCCGTTCCTATCCGGCACTTAGGGCTGTGT
>CALWYF010000055.1 GCA_944385705.1 uncultured Oscillospiraceae bacterium
TCCAAAGGGGACCAGCACCCGCATGCCTGGACGGATATCCGCTTCCAGCTCCTGGGGGATCAGATAGTCATAGGGCCTGTCCAGCCAGTATCTTGCGGCAGCCACTGCCACTTTTGCTACACGTCCCGGCATATAAGTTTCTCCTGACCTGAGAGGACTGCACTATTCCTCAATGGTGTTCAATGCTCAGCTTGCCGGTGTATACCTCATCTATAGCAATTGAAACGGCCTTCTTCTCCAGAGGTATCTGCTTCTCTTCCGCCTCGGCGGAGATAGTGCGGGCCCTTCTGGCCACCAGATTCACAAGCTGATAACGACTGCCGATCTTATCTACCAGATCTGCCACGGGGGGATAAAGCATCATAATAATTCTCCTATCTGCCGCTTATGGCTGCGGCCTGCCAGATAAACATTTTTATTTCAAATAATCCATTCTGTCTGCGGCACGGCAGTGCTCTGCCAGCATTATGGCTGCCAGCTCCTTTGCCGCCCGTTCCGCATCATCGTTTATGATGATATAATCGTAAAAGTTTGCCTCTTTATACTCCTGCCGGGCCCGGATAAGTCTTGCCTCTATGGCTCTGGCAGTGTCGGTGCCCCGGCCTTTAAGCCGGCGCTCCAGCTCCTCTATAGACGGAGGGATAATGAAAATCTTCACCGAATCAGGTTTTTTCTCATTGACCTGCCGGGCGCCCTGGACCTCAATGTCCAAAATCACATTCATGCCGGCAGAGAGCTTATCCTCTACGTAGGCCCTGGGAGTGCCATAAGAATTGGCCACATATTCGGCGTGCTCCAGCAACTCGTCATTTTCCACCATTTCTTTGAATCTGTCAAGGTCAACAAAGAAATATTCCCTGCCGTCCACCTCGCCGGGTCTCGGCTTTCTGGTGGTCACGGAGGTGGAGAAGCACACGTCATCCCTGCCCTCCATGGCTTTAAACACGACAGTACTTTTTCCTGCCCCGGAGGGACCGGAAATTACAAAAAGCTTACCCTTCTCCATCATTGTTTTCCCCCTCTGTTTTTTCCTCACATCTGTCTGCTATTACGTCCGGTGTCAGCGCCGACAGGACCACATTTCCGCTGTCCATTATAATGACGGCTTTAGTGCTCCTGCCGAAAGAGGCGTCTATCAACAGTCCCTTTTCCCTGGTCTCCTGGATCATTCTCTTGATAGGGGCTGATTCAGGACTTACTATGGAAACTATTTTCCCGGCGGAAACCAGGTTTCCGAAGCCTATGCTCACAAGTTTCATCCGGCACCGCCTACTCTATGTTCTGTATCTGCTCTCTTATCTTTTCTATCTCAGACTTAAGGTCCACAACAACATGGGCAATATGGGAGTTCTGGCACTTGGAGCCGATGGTATTTGCCTCCCTGTTGAACTCCTGGATAAGAAAATCAATTTTTCGTCCCGTGGGGGAGTTTCCGGATATCATAGTCTTAAGTTGGGACATGTGGCTGCGCAACCGCACGGTCTCCTCGTCCACGGCAATGCGGTCGGCAAAGATGGCGGCTTCCGCCAGGATACGGTTCTCGTCTATACCGGCGCTGCCCAGCACCTCGGCCATCTTGCTCTCCAGTCTTGCCCTATAGTCCGCCAGTGTTTTGGGGCTTTCCTGTTCAACAACGCTCACCAGGGATTCTATAGTCCCCAGTTTTGAGAGCACGTCATCCCTAAGCTTTTCCCCCTCCCGCAGCCGCATGGAGTCAAAATCTTCCAGCGCCTGTTCGGCAATCGCTATTATGCCAGAAGTGATGGCCTCGGCATCCATGTCCTTTTTCTCCACAGACAGCACGTCCGGGAAGCGGCAGACACTCATGGCTGTCATATCGTTTGGCAGGCCGTATTCATTTGCAATGCTGTTTACAGCCTCGATATAACCCTTCAGCAGCGGCTGGTTGATCTTTACCGTCATGTCACCGGCGGCGGAAGAATCAATGCTTACGAACACGTCCACCTTGCCCCGGCTTATGTGCCGCTGTACTGCTGCCTTAATGCCATCTTCCGCAAACAGGAAGCTTCTGGGCAGGCGCACCGATGTATCCAGGTATCTGTTGTTGACGCTCTTGAGCTCGATGCTTATATCCAGCCCTTCCACTGAGCCCTTGGCTCCGCCATAGCCCGTCATGCTCTTAATCATGGTCTGTCCTCCGTTCCAACCAACCGGACAATATCGAAGCTGATTTCTTTATCCTTGTCCTTTTTCATGCGCTGGCTCAGAACCACTACGGCAGCTCCAAGCACCAGCCCGGCAAAGGCCGCCCCAACGCAAGCTCCCTCCGGGGCTCCGGCCAGATAGGCCAGCACATAGCCCAGCACGGTAAGGACCATAGGGAACACATACACCAGCAAGGCCGCCTTATATATGGCTGAAGACTTGCTCTGGATTATCACCCTCTGGCCGGGCTTTGCTCCCACCAGATTTCTGGCCGGTGTTTTAAGTTGACTCTGAAATATGCAACTTTCGCAGCTGCCGCAATTTCCTCCGCAAGCGGTGGTCCTGGCCACTGCAACCTCTGCCATATTATCCGGCAGGAGCTTTGTAACTACTGCATCCTGTGTCATCCGCTCACCTTTCTTATCTCAATAGATACGCTGTATTCGCCCAGAGCTCCCACATCGGTAAAGCCGTCAATATATATCTTTACCGGAGCCATGTAAGTTCCTGTAGACTCATCAAAGTCTGTAAGATCCGCAACCGCTCTTATATTTTCCGCCTTCACCTGGGACAGGGACTTTTCGCTGCCCCTGAGCTTTACATTCAGACTCTCAGAGAGGATGGTGGCATCAAAGCCCTGGGTGTTGTTGATATAGGATATATTGCTCACCTTGAAATCCTTGGTGGTAAGACCGCTTATCTCTATGGTGACCTTCGCCTCCGTGGCCCCGGTGATGTTCCTCAGGCCGTTATCCAAAGGTATGGTATACACATCGCTGAAGGTACTGGTAAAGTCGGTAAGGTCTATGGTGTCCAGAACTATGCGGTTCATGCCCTCAAGCAAGGCAGAGTCTCCTGCCAGCGTCAGTGTGGAGGGCTCCACGGTCACCTTTGTATTGGCAGCAGTGGCTCCGGCTCCCTCTATAATGTTGACATCCAGTTTTACTTCTTTCAGGACCAGCACCGGGAGCGTGGCAGTGACCACGTCTGTGGAAAAGCTGATGCCTGTATTGGACAGGGGCATGCCGCCCTCGTCCATAAGGGTGAAGCCGGTCTCAACAGTGTAGGTGCTGTCCACATCGTCCTCACCGAAGGTCACCCAAGCATAAGACACATCCTTAATATAGGTCTCAGCGCCGGTAATGACTATAGTGGACGGATCAAATACCGGCATTTCCGCCGTATATCCCTCAGCCAGCTGTCCGTCAAAGCTGCCTCTTACCTGTATTGTCTTTGACACCAGCGGCGAGACCATGAAGTTTATGCTCTCAGGTGTTCTTCGGTCCTCGCTTATGCTGCTGGTATCCGTCCCGTCCGGGTAGCTGATGGTATACTGCTTGGATGTATAGGCCGATCTGGTTATTGTGCTCACATCTATCACTGCGGATATGGAATCGGAATCCCAGGAGCCGATTATTCTTCTGGGGCCTGTGAGTACAACAGTCACTGTATTGGTGTCCATATCGGTTACCACCATGTTCCGGCTGTCTCTTAAAATGTCTTCGCCTTCCAGCTCAACCTTCACCCCACGGAAGGTGCGGGTTATCTCCTGCTTGTCTACGCTGGACACATACACCCACAGAGTAATGGAGGTAAGGAGAGAGACTATCATCCAGAAGGCTCTGCTGTCATAGAGTTTTTTCATTGTTCTTTTCGTCTCCACCGCTCACAATTCAAAACAGCTTCTTAAGCAGGTTCTTGATGTTTTTCTTATCCTGCTCGTTATCTTCCTGGATAAGCTCGCTGTGAAGCAGCTTGTCCAGCATAGGCTCAGTCAGGTGCCGTTTCAACATGCCGTCCATGGCTACAGAGATGGCACCGGTCTCTTCGGAGACTATGATGACCACTGCGTCGGACTGCTCGCTGAGGCCTATGCCTGCCCGATGACGCATTCCCAGCTCCTTGCTGAGATTCGTACTCTGGGTCAGGGGCAGAACGCAGCCGGCCGCCGCTATCCTGCCCTCCCGGATTATCATCGCCCCGTCGTGGAGGGGGGCCTTGTTATAGAAAATATTCTTTATGAGTTCCGCCGTAACGTCGGAATTGATGATGGTGCCTGTACTCATTATGTTGCTCAGCTTCACACTGCGCTCAAAGATAATAAGTGCTCCGGTCCTGGAAGCCGACATATCCCGGCAGGCCAGCACCGTTTGATTAATTGCAGTGTCCATGGCTGTAGTTGAGGCTGCCTTGCCGTAATGGAAGCTGCTGCCCATACGCTCCAGCATGCGCCGCAGCTCCGGCTGGAAAAGGATCAGTAAAGCTATAAGTCCTAATTCCACGGCCTTTCGCAGCAGATTGTTTATCATGGTGAGTCTGAACTCCTCCGACAGCCAGAGCACCACCAACAGTATCAGCAGACCCTGGGCAAGATTGTAGGAGTTGGTCCTGCGCAAAAACCAGATCACCTTATATATGAGGTAGGCTACGATTATTATATCTATAAAGTCGGCGACGCTGATAGTTAGCAGATAATTGATCTTATCGCTTATATTGCTGCTCAATGCATCCATAAGGCTTTCTCCATTAAATACAGGCTGTACAGGCTGTTCACGCTCCGGAATCTCCCTGTGATTACGGCCATAATTTAGTCTATACCTATTAGAGTATTATATAACAAAATAAGGAAAAAGGCAACATAATTAGCTGTGTCGCTATAGTAAATCTTTTATGAATTGGCAGCAGGCGTCCACTTCCTCCTCCGTGTTGAAGGGGGAAAAGCTGAAACGCACTGTACCGCTGTCCAGAGTTCCGGCACTGCGGTGGGCATAGGGGGCGCAGTGCAGCCCGGTCCTGACACACACTCCCCTGTCGCTCAGCGCCGAGGCCAGGTCCTCGCAGTTGATCCTATCGCTTCTCAGGGATAGTACTCCGCTCTGAGCCCGGCAAGCTTCCGTGAACAGCTCCAAGCCCTTGACCTGATCCAGCTGCTCAAACATTCTCATGAGCAATGCAGTCTCATGGGAAAAAATCTCTTTCAATCCCTTTTGCCGCAGAAAGCGTATGCCCTCCAGCAGCCCCGCTATGCCGCAAACGTTGTGAGTTCCGGCCTCCAGCCGGTCTGGGAGATACTCCGGCATGTGCTGGATAATGCTGTCCGTGCCGGAGCCGCCGCTGAGAAGCGGCTTGCATTCCCCGGCGCAGATGAGTATTCCCGTACCCTGAGGGCCAAAGAGTCCTTTATGTCCGGGCATGGCGATAAATTCGGCGCCCAATCGGCTGTAGTCTACATCAAGAACCCCTGCGGCCTGGGAGGCATCCACTATCAAAGGCACGCCACGTTTATGGCAAAGCTCCGCTATCTCATATATGGGCAAAATAAAGCCGAATACATTGGACACATGGGTGCAGACCACCAGCTCCGCCCAGGGCAGCTCCTTTTCAAAGGCCGCAAGTATACCACGGCTGTCAAACAGCGGAGAGGAGGCCACACGTATCTCCGCCCCCTTCTCGGTCAATGGCCTTGTGACGGAGTTGTGCTCATAACCGGAGACCAGGACTTTTGTACCAGGCTGCACTAGGCTGTTTATTGCTATATTTAGGCCGTGGGTGGCGTTCATGGTAAACACTATCTGCTCCGGCTCCGGTACATTGAACAGCTCCGCCGCCTCCCGGCGGCATAGGAAAACCGTTTCAGCCGCCTTCATGGCCGGCTCGTGGGCTCCCCGTCCGGGGCTGGCCATGGTCTGCATGGCATGGAGTACGGCTCTGCTTACCGTCAGAGGCTTTATCAGGGTGGTGGCAGCATTGTCCAGATATATCATAAAAGCTCTCCCTTCCGCCGCTGATGGAAAGGACACAGGCTCCGTTCCATCCAGCGGCAGACAGAAAGAGCTCTGCTCAAAGTCTGAGCTCAGTTTATCTCCCGGAATTCTTCGTCATCGTCGCGGTAAAAGATCTTGCCGTTTAAAAGCCCGTTCTTTTTCAGCAGATTCCTTGCCTCATCAAAGCGCCGGTACAAGGACACACCGTAGCCACAGCCGCTGCTGCTAAGCCCCTGGGGGGCCTTCACCACCCTAGCGGATATGCCCGCACGCTCAAGCATTGCGGCGCTGCGCTGGGCGTAGGTCATGGACCGGCACATTATTAGATACTGCATCATATCGCCCCAGATTCTCCGCCTATGCGGCATCATGAGATATTTTATCTGTGCAAAAATCCCGCACAGCTTACAGCCGTGCGGGATTAATAGACAGGCGCTGTTTCGCACAGACATAGTTCATCATATGCGAAATCTCCGTCTTTGCTATTTGCTTTTTTCAATAAGAGCTACGGCGTGGGCAGCTATGCCCAAGCCCTCTCCGGTAAAGCCCAGGCCCTCCTCGGTAGTGGCTTTTACGCTCACCTGATCCGTATCCAGACCCATGGCTTCTGCCAGACGCTGCCTCATCAGCGGAATGTGCGGGGCAAGCTTTGGCCTTTGAGCAAGCACTGTGCAGTCTACGTTGCAGATGCCATAACCCCGGCTCTCCAGAACTCTGCACACTTCTTTCAAAAGCTCAATGCTGTAAGCACCGGAGTATTTGGGGTCGTTGTCGGGAAAGAGCTTGCCGATATCTCCCAGGGCCGCAGCCCCCAGCAGGGCGTCCATGAGGGCATGGGTCAGGACGTCCGCATCGGAGTGGCCCAGGAGGCCCTTCTCCCAGGGGATATCCACGCCCCCCAGTATAAGCTTTCTCTCCGGCACCAGCCGGTGTACGTCATAGCCGTGGCCTATACGCAAATCATTCACCCCTGCTTTTAAGTATAGCCTCTGCCAGAACCATGTCCTCAGGCAAAGTGAGCTTTATATTCCCGGTATCTCCCTCCACAGTATAAGTGGAAAAGCCCATCATGTCCACGGCGGAACAGTCGTCGGTTATGGGCAGATGCTTCTCTACAGCCTTGGTCAGGGCACCCTTAATTATATCGGCGTCAAAGACCTGGGGGGTCTGAACCCTCACCACCGAAGCTCTGTCCACGCTGCCGGTAATGACTCCGTTTTCATCTATCTTTTTGAGGGTATCGGTGCTGGGGATGACTGGAACGGCGGATATATGCTCGTTTGCCTCTCTCACAACCCTCTCTATCAGTTCCCGGCTCACCAGGGGCCGGGCTCCGTCATGTATGGCTATAAGCTTTGCCCCCTTGCGAACGGCGGAAACTCCGGCCAGAGAGGACTCCGCACGGGTAGCGCCGCCGGAGATAACCTGGCTCACCTTGCTGATATCGTAGAGCTTTATCATATCCGCCAGGGCCATTATCTTCTCCCGCCTGGTGACCACCACTATATCATCCACCATAGGGCACTGCTGAAAAGCCATGAGGGTCCTGATTATAACGGGCTTTGCTCCCAGAGTCATGAGCATCTTATCGCCGCCCATGCGCTCCGAGTTCCCGGCTGCTACCACCACCACCGAACAGTGTGGGTCCTTCTGCTTTACTCTGAACAATTTTTTCAGTTTAAGCTTCATCTCCGGCTCTCCCTTCTCTTTTGAAATTTATCAGCCTTTCAGCTGGCGCTTTCTGTAGAAGTTCATCATTCCGTCCTGAAGGTCGTCCAGGTGCATGAGCATTTTACCGGCGCCGTAGGCCGCACATGACACTGCATCATCCACCACCACGGTGCGAATGCCGGTGCTGCGCTCGATAAGTCTGTCTATACCATAGATAAGGCTGCCGCCGCCGGACATGATAATGCCGTTTTTATCCAGGTCGCCCACCAGCTGGGGAGGAGTGCGCTCCAGCACGGTGTGTATGGCCTCCAGGATATGGTTCATTGGCTCCACAAAGGCCTCGATAAGCTCGGTGGAGCTGACCTGCGCGGTCTTGGGCAGACCGTTGGCCAGGTCACGGCCCTTTATCTCCTCGTAGCCCACGTCCGGCCTCTGGATGACGCAGCCAATGCTGCGCTTAAGCTCCTCGGCAGTGCTCAGACCTATGAGCATATCGTACTTCTGCTTAATGAATCTCACTATAGACTCGTCAAAGCTGGCGCCGGCTATCTTGATGGACTCGCATTCCACCACGCCGCCGGCAGAGACTATGGCAATCTCTGTGGTGCCGCCGCCAATGTCTATTATCATGTGGCCGTCGGCCTTGGAGATGTCCACTCCTGCTCCCATAGCGGTGGCTACGGCGGTCTCCAGCAGGTAGACCTTACGGGCTCCGGCCTCGATGGCTGCATCAATGACGGCGCGTTCCTCCACACCGGTTATGCTGCTGGGGACACAGGCCAATATACAGGGCTTGAAGAGGCTGAAAGAGGTTATGCGGCTCACCAGCTCCCTGAGCATCTGGGCGGTTATCTCGTAGTCGGAGATGACGCCGGCGTTTATGGGGTGGATGGCCACGATATTGGCGGGGGTGCGTCCCAGCATCTTCTGAGCGTCCTGGCCGATTTTCAAAATCCTGCCGCTGAACTTATCAACGGCTACCACGGTGGGCTCCCTGGCCACAACGCCCTTGCCCTGCTCGAAAAGCAGGGTAGAAGATGTACCCATATCAACGGCAATATCTCTCTCAAAAAGATTCATATGTGTCTCCTCTGTACTTTTGATTTTATTTCCCGCTTCTGGCCACGGCGGCACAGTACACCGCTGAGGCCCCGGCCTTTTTCAGCATTCCCGCCGCCTCGGACAGGGTAGCTCCGGTGGTAACTATATCGTCTATCAGCAGGATGGTCCTGTCCTTAACCAGCTCCGGTTTAATACAGGAATATATTCCCTTCACGTTGGCTTTTCTCTTTTCCGGGCTGCCGGTGCCGGACTGAGGCGGATTGTCCCTAAGCTTTTTCAAGAGACGAATGCAATCAAGGCCCTGCCTTTTGGCTATAAGACGGGCCAGCAGCTCCGCCTGGTCGTAGCCACGCTTCTTAAGTCTGCGGCGGCTCAAAGGTATCCAAGTGATAATATCGCAGGAAATGCCGTTTTCGTCAATACATTTTCCCATAAATTCACTGTAAATATCTGCGTAAGCCGTCAAAGAGGAAAATTTATAGCGGTGCAGAGATTCCCGCACAGAGCCTTCATAATACAAGGGTGCAAGGCACTTGTCAATATTTTTAAAGCTCTGTATCTGCCCGTCTTTAGGAACAAAGGGCAGTCTGCTCTCACAGAAGCGGCATACGCCTTTCACCCCGTCGGGCAGAAGCCGGCGGCAGAAGGCGCAGCGTGGCGGATACACCAGGTCCAGCAGCCAGTCCAGCAGCTTCATTGGGCACCGCACAGCTTTCTCAGCCGCACCCGCAGTGCGGTGTATCTTTTGGACTGGCGGAAATTGTCTATCATCTGGTAAGCGGTCTGGTCGTCCCCCACCATTATCAAGAGCTCCTTTGCCCGGGTCACCGCCGTATACAGCACTCCTCTGGTCATGAGCATCTGGGAGCCGGGGCTGAGGGCCAGGATAACTGCCCTGTATTCGCTGCCCTGGGATTTGTGGACGGTTATTGCCCAGGCGTGTTCCATCTCTATAAGCGAATCAAAGCCGAAACAGGCTATGCGCCCGTCAAAATTCACGGTAATGGTCTCCGACTCCGGGTCTATGCTGTCCACTGTGCCTATATCTCCGTTATATATCCCTGTGCCGCTCTCGGTGCCCTGGCTGTTCTTCCACATTATATCATAGTTATTGCGTATCTGCATTACCCTGTCTCCCTCGCGGAAGACAACGTCGCCAAAGAGCTTTTCCCTCTTATCCTTTCCGGCAGGGTTCAGGACTTCCTGAAGGCGGCGGTTCAGGTTCACCGTGCCCAGCTCCCCTTTCCTTGTAGGAGAGAGGACCTGGATATCCTCCGGAGGTATCTTCATCTTACCAGGCAACCGCACAGAGCAGAGCTCCGTTATGGTCTCCACCGAGCTTGCCGCCTGAAGGCGCTTGAGCCGGAAGAAATCCCCGGAGTTTTCCGCCAAGTTGGGGTGCTCCCCCCGGTTTATCATATGGGCGTTGCGGATTATCCGGCTGCCCTCGTTCTGCCTGAATATCTCCGTAAGGCGCACCACCGGGACAACCTGGCTGCGAAGCATAGCGGAAAACACGTTACCCGGTCCCACCGGCGGCAGCTGGTCGGCATCTCCCACCATCACCAGCCTTGCGTCCGGAGGCATGGCCCGGAGAAGGGCGTCCATCAGGCAGATATCCACCATGGAGCCTTCATCCAGTATAACTGCATCGCAGTCCAGCATGTCGCTCTCGTCCCTGGTAAATATTACCCGGTCCCCTTCCTCGTCAAACCTGGCGCCCAGGAGCCGGTGGACGGTGCTGGCCTCCATTCCGCTGAGTTCGCTCATACGCTTTGCCGCCCGGCCCGTGGGAGCGGTTAGCAAAGTCTTCAAGCCCAACTGCTCATAGAGGGCCAATATGGCCCGAATGGAGGTAGTCTTGCCTGTGCCCGGGCCTCCGGTTATTACCAGCAGCTGATTTTTTAAGGCCAGCTCCAGAATCCTGCGCTGCATGGGAGCATATTTTATCCCCTGACTTTTTTCCAGCTGAGCCAAAAGCTTGTCCAAATTCGCTTTGTCATTGAATCTTCGGCGGCTCATGGCGGCAAAACGCTCCGCCGCGTTGGTCTCCGCCTCATACAGTTCCGGCAGATAGCAGGCCCGGCAGCCTGCCACCTCTTCATAGCGAAGCCGTCCGTCTTCAATAAGTTCTTCTATGCACTCATCAACGGACTCCGTGTCCAGGCCGATAAGTTCGGACGTCACCGCCGAGAGCTTTTCCCGGGGAATAAAGCAGTGGCCGTTTCCGGTGTTGTGGGCCAGTTCAAAAAGCACGGCGGCGCCGATGCGGTTTTTACTGTGCTCCTCTATGCCCAGCTCCAGAGCCATGGCGTCGGCCTCGGCAAAGCTGCCGCCTATCATGCTGCCGGTAAGTATGTAAGGGTTTTCCCGGAGAGAATCCAGGGCCTCATCCCCGTAATATTTGTACATGCGCATGGCCAATATGGGGCGAAGACCAAAGGAACATACAAACTCCATAAGCATACGCACCCCTGCCTGACGGCGAAAGCTCTTGGATATCTGCTGGGCTTTGGCCTGGCTGATGCCCCGTATCTCTGCAAGCTGCTGCCAGGAGTTGAGCATAACGTCCAGAGTCTTGTCCCCGAAGCGGTTCACGATAAGAGAGGCTGTAGCCGGCCCAACGCCCTTCACCGATCCCCCGGCCAGAAACTGGTATATGGCATTGGCGCTGGTGGGCAGCAGCCGCTGGGCGAACTCCGCCTTGAACTGACGGCCGTGGACGCTGTGATTGGTCCAATTGCCGCTGATTATCATGGATTCACCGGCGGCGGCATAGGGGAAACATCCCACCACTGTGACCGTTTCCCCGCTGTCGTTCTTCAGCCGGAGGACGGTGTAGCCGTTCTCCTCGTTTTTATATATGATATTTTCTACCGTGCCGGATATTTCCAGCAGTTCGTTTTCCTGGTCCATGGGGATTCTCCGTCCTCTATAAATGTAACGCAGCCGTGTCTCTCTGCCAGTTTCAGGGCCGCCGCCCGGGTATCCGCATCCAGAAGACTGCCTTGAATCAAGATATCTCCGTACAATCTGCTGCTCCTCATTATAAACAGCAGCTCAGTCACGCTCTGCTCCAGCCTGGGCTCTCTGCCCTTTACCTCCAGCAGAATACGCAGACGGCTGTTTCTGCCCAAGCCGACTTTTACCGGAAAAGCTCCCGCCGCCAGATACATCAGCAGCAGGCACAGCAAAAGCGCGGCAATTATCACCAGAGCTCTATACACCCAGGACACCTCCCCACAGTATATTATGGGGAGAACCCGTCCTCCGTCACCGGAGCAGCGGCTTTAAAAATTGTCCGGTAAAGCTCGCCTGGCACTTTGCGCAGTCCTCAGGGGTACCGGCAAAAACCAGCTCTCCGCCCCCGTCGCCGCCTTCGGGCCCCAGGTCGATTATGTGGTCGGCCACCTTGATGACGTCCAGGTTGTGCTCAATGACCACCACGGTATTCCCTGCATCCACAAATTTATCCAGAATATTTATAAGCCGGTGCACATCCGCCACATGAAGGCCCGTGGTGGGCTCGTCCAGCACATATACGGTGGAGCCGGTGCTCTTCTTGGATAGCTCGGTAGCCAGCTTCACCCGCTGGGCCTCGCCTCCGGAGAGGGTGGTGCTGGACTGGCCCAGCTTAACATAGCCCAGGCCCACTTCGTACAAAGTCTGTATCTTGCTGTATATCTTGGGCTGGTTTTCAAAGAAGGTACAGGCCTCTTCCACAGTCATATCCAGCACGTCGGCTATGCTCTTGCCCTTATACTTTACTTCCAGGGTCTCCCGATTATAGCGCTTGCCGCCGCAGACCTCGCAGGGCACATACACGTCCGGCAGGAAGTGCATTTCCACCTTAATCAGTCCGTCCCCGCAGCAGGCCTCGCAGCGCCCGCCTTTCACATTGAAGGAGAAGCGGCCCTGGTTATAACCCCTGAGTCTTGCGTCCTGAGTGGAGGCAAAGAGGTTCCTTATATCGTTGAACACCCCGGTATAGGTAGCAGGGTTTGAGCGAGGGGTGCGGCCTATGGGGCTCTGGTCCAGGGCAATCACCTTGTCCACATACTCCAGACCCTTGAGCCCGTCGCACTTACCCGGCCTCACCTTTACCCGGTTTTTCTCCGCCGCCAGGGTCTTATAAAATATCTCATTGATAAGAGAGGACTTGCCGCTGCCGGAAACTCCGGTAACACAGATGAGCTTGCCCAAGGGTATATCAACATCTATGTTTTTCAGGTTGTTCTCCCTGGCACCGCAAATCCTGATAAATTTACCGTTTCCCGGACGCCGCTTTTCCGGCACAGGTATCTTCATCCGGCCGCTGAGATACTGGCCGGTGATGGATCTGGGGCAGGCGCAGATGTCCTCCACGCTGCCGGCACAGACCACTTCTCCCCCGTTGACTCCGGCTCCGGGGCCGATGTCCACCACATAGTCCGCAGAGCGGATGGTATCCTCGTCGTGCTCTACGACTATCAGAGTATTGCCCAGATCCCTCAGCTGCTTTAAAGTATTCAGCAGCTTCTCGTTGTCCCGTTGGTGCAGGCCTATGCTGGGCTCGTCCAGAATATACAGCACACCCATGAGGCTGGAGCCTATCTGAGTGGCCAGACGTATACGCTGGCTCTCGCCGCCGGAGAGAGTGGCTGCGGAGCGGGCCAGAGACAGATATCCCAGCCCCACGCTGGTAAGGAAGCCCAGCCGCGCCTTGATCTCCTTAACTATGCGCTCGGCTATTATCTGCTCCTTCTCGCTGAGCCGGAGAGATTCTATAAACTCCAGGGCCTTGACTACAGACAGGGAGCAGAAGTCGGCAATATTCATGCCCCCTACAGTCACCGCCAGAGCAGTCTTTTTCAGGCGCATCCCTCCGCAGGTAGGACAGGGAGTCTCGGACATGCACTCCTCTATATCCGCTCTCATAGCCGGACTCTGGGTCTCCTTATACCGTCTCTCCAGGTTGTTGACTATTCCCTCAAACTCCCGGCGAATAATACCGTAACCCTCGCTGCGTTCATATCTAAGCTGCAGAGGCTCGCCCTTGGTACCGTAGAGTATGGCGTCCAGAGCCTCCTTGGAGAGTTTGTTAACTGGATCGTTCAGCTTAAAATGATAGCGCTTTGCCAAGGCATCAAAATACATACGGGAGATGGAATCTCCCTTGATATTATTCCAGCCCGAGGCCACAATGGCCCCCTCGGCTATGCTCAGCTCGGGATTCGGTATAATCAGTTCCGGGTCCACCAGCAGCTGCACCCCCAGGCCGGTACAGGTAGGACAGGCCCCGTGGGGGTTATTGAAAGAAAATAGCCTGGGCTCCAGCTCCTCCAGAGAAATGCCGCAATCCTCGCAGGCGTAGTTCTGGGAAAAGCTGAGCTGCTCACCGCTGGACACCAGGTCGATATACAGCAGCCCACCGGAGAGAGACATGGCCGTCTCCGCCGAATCGGTGAGGCGGCGGGTGAGGTCCGGCTTAATCACCAGCCTGTCCACCACTATCTCTATATTGTGTTTTTTATTCTTCTCCAGCTTTATCTCTTCAGAGAGGTCATAGGCTATGCCGTCCACCCGGACGCGGACATAGCCCGCCTTCTTTGCATCCTCAAACACCTTGGCATGCTCCCCCTTACGGGAG
>CALWYF010000056.1 GCA_944385705.1 uncultured Oscillospiraceae bacterium
CTATTGTATCACGGGCACCTCAAAGCCTGCTGATACCTGAATTTATTAACTTTGAAACTTATTATACGAGGAGGTGTACTAATGAAAAAAATATTGTCTCTGAGCCTGGCTCTCCTTCTATGGGCAACTCTCCCCCTACAGGCCTGGGCAGAGGAAGCTCCGGCGTCAAGTCCCTCTCCCGCCCCATCCTCCGCCCCGGATGCCTATATACAGGAGTCCCCGGCCCCCGAAACGGTGGCAGAGCATCCTCTCCCGGACTCCTCCCCACTGCCGTCCCCCTCTCCGGTGCCGGCGGAAACCGTCTCCCAGTCCGGCAGCACAGCAGACGGGAGCGGCAATTCCTCCAGCATCTTTGACTTCCTTCAGGGCAGCAGCGCCACTATGGAGGTGGATATGGTGGCCTATTACCTCAGCCAGATGAGCGCTGCCGCCGTCTCCGGAGACCGTGAGGCTGGGCTGGAGGCGGAGGAAAACCGCAACGCCCTTATCGACCAGAAGGGCAGCGACGAGACAAAGATCGCCTTTGACGACCTGTATCTGCTCTCCAAGCTCATCTCCGCCGAGGCGGGCAGCGACTGGCTCAGCGATGAATTCCGCATGTGCGTAGGAGAAGTGGTACTCAACCGGGTGGCCTCCCCGGAGTTTCCCGACACCATATATGACGTGGTATATCAGAAGAACCAGTATTCCAGCGTCAGCAGCCCTTCTTTTGCCGGTCTGGTGCCCAGCCAGGACTGCGTGGATGTAGCCCTGCGGCTTTTGCAGGGAGAGCGGCTTATGGTGCCCAGCGTGGTATTTCAATCCAACTACGCCCAGGGTGAGATATTCTCTATCTATGAGGATCACCGCCTGGGCAACACCTATTTCTGTGTCAGCAACAATCTGGAGCTTTACCCCTGAATATGAGAGCCACATACCACAAAAGCCGCCGGAGTCAAAGACTCCGGCGGCTTTTCACACATATTGAATATCTTCCCTGTTCCCCTCAGTAGATGTCGTCCACCACTCTGGAAGGAGGAGCTTCCAGGATCTCCGGGTGCTGGAACAGGTAGCGGTAGGCCTGGAGGAACTGGGCGTAATAGTGCCCGTCCACAGTGCGCTCGTCCATGACCATTTTGCAGTCCACATACTTTCTGTCCACCATATTGCCGTGGCGATCCAGCTCATAGGCATGGCGCTTTGAGCCGAAGGCAATAAACACCGGCAGAGTGCCGAAGTTATATATATGATGGTAGATAGGTCCTATGCGCAGAGAGCCAAGGTCCGTAATGATCATGGAGCCGTGGAAGGGGCTGGCCTCGGTTATGGACTCAGGCAGCCAGCCGAAATAGTCCATAGCTCTGAGCACGGCCAGGGCAAAACGCAGCAGGAACCGGGGCATACGGCACAGGGCCTCCGCCACATCCTCGGTGTTGTTGTTTCCGTCCGAGGCCTTTATTTCCTCTATCTTTTCGTTCATCTTCCGGTATACATCAAAGATGGTATCCGTAGGCTCGAAGTAGACTTTGATGGTGGTCTCGGTGGCATCCAGGGAAAGACTGCGCTTTACGGTCATGACAACGGCTATCTGATCTGCGGCATAGATCCTCCGGCCGGCGACAAAGCGGTTGACGCCCGGCAGCATGGATACACAGCGCACATAGGCTGCAATGAGAAAATGCAGGATGCCTATTCCCTTGTAGCCCTCCACTCTGAGCCTGCGCAGGTTCTTGTCCAGCACGGAGACCTCAAAGCTCTCCTCATACTGGTTGCAGGCGTCATTGCGGGTAGGCATAATGAAGGGTATGAACTTATAGAAAGCGGGCAGAGAACGGACCAGCCTGCCGTCCTTTCTGTCGCCGAAGCGGCGCTTGTATGTACTCATAAGTATTTCCTGCCTTTGAATTTATTTGAAATATTTTAAGTATCTCTTGGCACCGACATTATACAGTCAATCGCCGAAGATTACAAGCAAAAAATTTAACATTTAGGATTTTTTAGATATATTTCAAATATATTGGCCCAGTTGCTTTGACAGATGACCATAGGGTGTATAGTTTTTAACATTCACGGCTCAGTGGGGAGGACATAGATCCGGTTTGTTTCCGCCCGGCTGCGTTCTCACCACTTGTTTTCCACTTTTTCCGCAAAGCCCGGGAAGTCCTTTACCTCTATGACCTGTCCGTCGTCCAGCACGGCCCTGCCGGTAAAGCGGCCGAAGACCTGATGCTGGTCGGATTTTATCAGCTTGATGTCGGTGCAGGAGGCCCGGTCCAGCACAGGGATGAAGTCCATTTCAAAGCGTCCGTCGTCGGAAGTAAAGGTCCAGGGGGACATGAAATCTTTTTCATTCCCCGGGATATTGAACTTCACCTGGCTGAGCTTGTGGGCTTTGCCTTTATAGAAGAGCATATTCTCGCTGGCGGCGGAGGTGTCGCCGAAGCCGTAGCCGATGTTCCAGCCGAAGGGTACGCCATTCACATGGTAGGAGGCTGAGCCCCAGTACCAGGTATTGTGATAGGTCCACACTCCCCTGCCCCAATCCAGCACGGCAAAGCTCTCCTCCGGGTGGAAGTCGTAGCTGCGGCCGTCGTAAAGCACCTGGCCGGAGGCCCTCATGCAGTTTATTTTCTGGTTATAATAGAAATGTCCCGGCTTGGAGAAGGGGGTGCATATGACCATGCTCTCCGCTGGTTCCTCTGTAAGCTCCACCTTGGCGTAAAGGGAGCCCCCGGGTCCGAAATTTTTCATCTGGGCTATCAGCGTCCGCTTGCCGTCCCCTTTGTTTACAAAGCTGATGGAGTAGTTCTTCCCGGCATGGAACACATCCCCCACAGCGGATGTCTCCGGCATTCTGAGCTTTCCCAAGGGCATGAAGCTCATGGGGCTTTTGGTTATCTCCCAGCCCTCCTGAAAGTCCAGCAGGGAGACAGAGTCCAGGCCCATGTAGCCGTTGTCGTCCACGGTGAGGGCAAGGGCAAAGCGGCCGTTGTTTATAAGGTAATAGTCCCATTCCTTTATCCGCAGCCTGGAGGCCTTGATATCTCCCCGGCGGTATATGGGCAGAAGGCTTTTGGCGTAGCCCGGCTCGGTGAGATTGCCCTCCCCGTCCAGCAGGGGAATGGCCTTTGTTATCTCGTGCTGCATCTGTCACCCTCCTTTTTTTATAAGACGGATATCCCTCCCCACAAAGGGCAGGGCTGTAAACTCCCCGGCTATCCTTGAGCATATCTGGGGAGTGTATTTTTTTTGCAGCTGTTCCCGGCTGAGGTTGGTGCTGATGATGGTCTTTTTACCGTTCACCAGTCTGGTGTTTATCAGAGTATACAGGGCGCTCTGGGACATGGGAGTAATCATCTCCGTGCCCAGATCGTCCAGTATCATAAGGTCGCAGTCCTGCATGCGCCGCACCCGCACCGCCGCCGCATCTCCCTCCTGGGTATCCCGGGAGAACTTGGCTGTCTCGTAATAGTCCAGGGCTGCGGAGGCCGACTCGTAGCATACGGAAAAGCCCTTGTCCGCCACCACCCGGGCTATGCAGGCGGAGAGGTAGGTCTTGCCCAGGCCGGTGCCTCCCTGCAAAAGCAGGTTTGGAGAGGTGGGGGAGAAGTTTTCCCCAAAGCGTTTGCAGGCAGCATAGGTCAGGGCCATGGTCTCCCGGGGTATCACATGGAGAGCCGGGTCCGGCTCATTGGGATAGAGGCTCAGATCGAAGCTTTCAAAGCGCTCGTCTCCCCGGCGCATCAGGGTGCCCAGCTCCTTTGTCAGCTCCCGGTTGTAAAGTCGGTCCAGGCAGGAGCAGACTCCCCCCCGGTATATGCCAGTGTCCCGGCACAGGGGGCAGGAGTATATCTCATCCAGGTAGTTTTCTCCGAAGCCGCTGAGCTTCAGCAGCTGGGCCCGGCGCTGCTGCATGGCCAGGTTCTGCTCTTTCAGCTCCTCTATCCGCTCCTTCAGATCCGCCCTGCGGGATACGGTCAGGCGCACCAGCTCCGCCATCTGGCTGCGCAGGGCGGCGTCAATGCTCTCCACCTCCGGAAGCCGGGCATAGACCTGAGAGCGGCGGCGCTGCTGCTCGGTCCGGTTCGTCTCCCGTATCTTATCCAGTTCGCCTCTGGCCAGGGCCAGAAGCTTTCCGTCATAGGCCATGCTGCCACATCCTCACATTTTTTCCACTATGGCCCGGAGAGCCTCCATATCTATTGGCTTGTCCGGGGTGTTAGTACGGGTGGGCGCCGTCTTACGGCGGCCCTCCTTTTCCTCCAGCTGGGCGGCATTGTGTATACCCTTCTCGTGCCAGCTCAGCAGTATCTTGTTCATGTAGTTCCATTTCAAGGCGCCGGTATTGGTCACCGTCCTGTCATAGGCAATGGAGATGCACTCCTCCCCAAAACCCATGTCCAGCCAGGAGGAGATGTATTTCTGCTCCGTGGCCGTCAGCTCTCTGCCCCGGATACCCAGGCTCTCCTTTATCCGGCCCATATCCTCCCGGCGCCGGCGGCTGCTGCGTATGTACTCTTCCGCCTGCTCCAGGCTCATTATCTCCCGGTTGGCCCAGACATAGGCCTCCTTCTCAATAAAGCGCATGGAGGGGCGGCGCCCCTGGGAGATGCTCACGCAGTGGTTCAAAAGCATGAGTATCACCTCCGGCGGCAAGGCCAGGTAATCGTATATGCCGAAGAGTCGCTTCAGGTCGCTGCTGCTGAGCACATGGCCCAGCACCTTCTGAGCCTCAGTGACAATGGCGGAAAAGCCCGCATCCTCTCTGGAGCGGCGCACCAGGTCCTCCGTTTCGTACTCCGGCAGCTCCTCCGCCGGAGCAGGCTTCGGGGCCGGCACCGGCCTGTCCTGAAAAGCCCGCTCTCCGGGCAGCAAGCCCATGCGCTGGAGCTTTTCCCAGGCGGCGGAAATCTCCCCCATGGTGCGGCACAGTTCTCTGGCCGCCCTCTCCAGGTCCCCTCCGCCCCGACAGCAGAGGTAGATATACAGCAGGGCCACATCCCCGTCATGGGCGGCGATGAGGGCCTCGGCTATGGACTTGTCTGGAGGGCAGCACTGCATTTTCTTACCTCTTTATCCTGTGATATCCCGGTTTGGGGGACAAAAAATTAAATTTGTGTTAATGTTTAATACATAAATTATTCTGCCGCCGTGCTATAATCAATCAACCGGCATTGTAGATCGGCGGTCAAACTTTCGTAAAAGCTTTCCTCTTTTGCGGTAAATCATATTATACCATTATTTTTTTCTTGTCGCAATAGCCTTATCTGTGCTATACTATGCTGGAGTTATAGTGTACATATATATAGGAGAGATAGACAAATGCTGGAATTGCTTTCTCCCGCCGGGTCTCCGGAGGCGGTCATCGCCGCCGTGCAGAACGGTGCGGACGCAATATATATGGGTATGGGCAATTTCAATGCCCGCCGTGGAGCCAAGAACTTTACCGACGAGGAGTTTGAAAAAGCCGTCCGTTACTGCCGCATCAGGGGCTGCAAGGTCTACGTCACCCTGAACACCCTGGTGGGGGACCGGGAGATGGAGGCCGCCGTAGCCGCCGCCCGCCTGGCCTCCCAGAAGGGGGCCGACGCTATTCTGGTCCAGGACCTGGGCCTGGCGCGGGCCATACGTCAGGCCCTGCCTGATATTCCCATCCACGCCAGCACCCAGATGAGTATCCACAATCTGGCAGGAGTGGAGGCCGCCGCCGAGATGGGCCTGACCCGGGCGGTACTGGCCAGGGAACTGAGCCTGGAGCAGATAAAGTTCATAAGCAAACACGCCTCCATTGAGACGGAGATCTTCGTCCATGGGGCTTTGTGCTTCTGTCACTCCGGCCAGTGCTACATGTCCAGCCTTATAGGCCGGCGCAGCGGCAACCGGGGCATGTGCGCCCAGCCCTGCCGCATGCAGTACAGTCTGGGCGGACGCATGGACGACTACCCCCTGTCTTTGAAGGACAACTGTCTGGTGGACCGCCTCCAGGAGATAGAAGATGCCGGTGTGAAGTGCGTGAAGATCGAAGGCCGCATGAAGCGGCCTGAGTATACCGCCATCGTCACCAAGATATATTCCAAGGCCATCAAGGAACAGCGCCAGCCCACTCCCGAGGAGATGAGCTCCCTGGAGCGGGCCTTCTCCCGTCAGGGCTTTACCCAGGGTTATTTCTCCGGGGACAAGCAGGACATGTTCGGCACCCGTCAGGATACGGACCGGGATTCGGAGAAGATGTTCACTCTGGCCCGCCGGGCCTATGCCGAGGGCGAGATGCGCCGGGTACCGGTGCACTTTTACACTGTTGCGGAAAAGGCCCAGCCCATCAAGGGCATAGCCTTTGACGACGACGGGAACCACGCTGTGGCCTACGGCGCCGTGCCTGAGCGGGCCAAGGGCCAGGGCCTCACCGATGCCTACCTCACAGAACAGATGTTCAAGACCGGCGGCACTCCCTACAACTGTGTGGAGAACAAGGCCAAGGCCGACCCCGGCCTCTACCTGCCCGCCGCAGAGATAAACGAGCTGAGACGTAAGCTGGTGTCCGAGCTCAGCGAGCAGCGGGCCATACCCCCCAAGCGCCGTCTGGGCACCATGCCCCAGCGCCCCAAGAGTAAGAGTGTGGTCACCGACCCCGCCATGATCTTCCAGGTGCTCACCGAGGAGCAGCTGACCCCTGATCTGGCGGCAATGAAGCCCAAATACATATACGTCCCCCTCATGGTCATGGCCGACCACTTTGACAAGGTCTCCCTCTTTATTGAAAAGGGCGCGGTACCCGTGGCGGTGCTGCCCCGGGTCATCACCGACAATGAGATTAAGGGCGTGTACAATGCTCTCACCAAGGTCTTTGACCTGGGAGTGAACGAGGCCCTGGTGGGGAACCTGGGCCACGCCATGCTGGCAAGACAGGCGGGCATGAAGCTGAGAGGAGACTTCGGTCTCAACTGCTTTAATTCCCTCACCATGGAGGTGCTGCAGCAGGCGGGCTTCATCTCCGCCACCGCCTCCTTCGAGCTGCGCCTGGCCCAGATAAGGGACCTGTCCAAGCCCATAGACACGGAGATAATAATCTATGGCCGCCTTCCCCTCATGGTCTCCGACCAGTGCATCATCCGCCACAGCGCAGGCCGCTGCAACTGCCAGACCCCGGTGCAGATGTCCGACCGCATGGGCTCGGTATTTCCTGTGGTGAAGGAGTTTGGCTGCCGCAACGTGATTTACAATGCCCACAAGCTCTATCTGGCCGACAAAAAGGAGGACCTGTTCTCCGCCGGGCTCTGGGGGCTGCGCATGATGTTCACCACCGAAAGCGCCAGAGAGTGCGTGGAAGTGGTGAAGGGCCACATGGGCCTCAGCGACTATAAGCCCAATGTCCTCACCCGGGGGCTCTACTACCGGGGCGTGGACTGAAAAGAGGTAATTTTGCAATGGAAATAATTTTGGCCTCCGGTTCTCCCCGTCGTCTGGAACTTTTACAGATGCTGGGAGTCAAGAACTTAAGGGTCATTCCCGCCAAAGGTGAGGAGCTGGCCCCCGCCGGTCTGGAGCCCGGGGAGCTGGTGAAGTTTCTGGCCTCCCACAAGGCCCGGGAGGTGGCGGCACTCTGCGGTGATGATGATGTGATAATCGCCGCCGATACAATAGTCTGGCATCAGGGTCGGGTCTTCGGCAAGCCCCATTCTCCTCAGGAGGCGGCAGAGATGCTCCGCAGCCTCTCCGGATGCAGCCATCAGGTGTTCACCGGGGTGTCGGTGCTCCGCCGGGGCCGGGAGCTTTTGGAATATGAAATGAGCCGGGTGCATTTTCGCCCCCTGGCCCAGGATGAGATAGACCGGTACGTCGCCACCGGCGAGCCTATGGACAAGGCCGGTGCCTACGGCGCCCAGGGCAAGGCCGCCCTCTTTGTCCGGGGCATAGACGGCGACTTCTTCAACGTTATGGGCCTGCCTCTGTGCACTCTGGGCCAAATGCTGAAAGAGCAGGGAGTTGTGCTTCTTTGAGAGAATATCTGAGAAAAAACGGTATAAAGGTTGCTATCATAGTCGTCGCCGTGGTGCTGCTGGTGGGTATTACCGCCGCCGCCAGGGGCGGGCAGATAAGCTTCGTGCAGAATGTCACCGGCATTCTGGAGGCGCCGCTGAAGCGGGTGCTCAGCTCCGCCGTGAACTGGGTGGACGGTATCTACGGCTACATTTTTGAATACGACTCTCTGAGAGCGGAGAACGAGTCCCTGAGAGCCCAGCTGGCGGAAGCTCAGGAGTCCGCCCGTGACGGTATAGAGGCCTCGGAAGAGAATACCAGGCTGCGCCGCCTTCTGGAGCTGCGGGAGCAGCACACCGACTATGTGCTGGAAAGCAGCAAGGTGGTGCTCTGGTCCTCCTCCAACTGGTCTTCAACCTTTACCATCAGTAAGGGTTCCTCCAGCGGCATCGAGCTGGGAGCTCCCGTCATCACCGAGTACGGCGCCGTGGTGGGCCAGATAACCGAACTGGGAGACACCTGGGCCACCGTCAGCACCATCATCGACGTGGACATGAGCCTGGGCGCCTTTGTAGGCGTCTCCGGCAACTCCGGCATGGTGGTGGGCGAATTCGGTCTCATGCGGGATAAGCAGGCCAAGCTCACCTTCCTGGCCGACGGGGCCCAGATTTTCGTGGGTGACGATGTGCTCACCTCCGGCTCCGGCGGAGCCTTTCCCGCAGGTCTGGTCATAGGCACTCTCACTGCCGTGCAGACCGAGGCCGGCGGCCAGGTGGAATACGGCATCGTGGAGCCCCAGTGCGATCTGGACTCCCTGGTGCAGGTGTTTATTATAAAAGACTTCGAAGTGGTGGAATGAGCCTTGCTGAATCTGTTTGAAAAAATCAATATACGCAAGCTGCTGAAATATCTGCTGTTCATGTTCCTCTCCCTCATATGTCAGAACACCATTTTCACCCAGCTGCGCCTGTTCGGGACCTGTCCCCTGCTGCTGCCTGCGGTGGCGGTGGCCGTGGGCATGTTTGAGGGGCCGGTGTTCGGCGCCTATTTCAGCCTGCTCATGGGCATCTTCGGGGACATGGCCTTCGTGGAGCAGGATGTGCTCTTTACCGCCGTGCTGCCCTGCCTGTCCTTTGGGGCGGCCTTCATGTCCCAGTATTTCATAAACCGCAGGCTCTTTGCCTACATGGGGCTGGCCCTGGCCGCCTCGGTTATAACCGCCTCGGTGCAGATGCTCATGACCATTGCCAGAGACAGCTTCAGCCTATCCATGATAAGCACCGTGGTCGTTCAGTCCCTGTGGTCCATGCCTTTCGCCCTGCTGGCGTATTTCCCGCCGGCCCGGTGGATAAACCAGTAGTTTCCCTCCCCCCGCCTTTTCAGAAAGGAAAAGTCCATGAACAAAAGATTGATAAAACCTTCCCGGCTTCTGGCCATGGCCATCATTCTGGTCCTGCTGCTCACGGTTTATCTGGTCTTCCTCTACGACCTGCAGATAATACAGGGTGAGGAATATTATAACCGCAGCAACGAACTGAGCACGGAAACCAGCACCGTCACCGCCACCCGGGGCAACATCTTCGACCGTTACGGCCGCCTTATGGTTGGCAATACCGAGTGTTATAATCTTAAGATCGATACGGACAAGCTCTTTGCAAACGAAGACCCCAACGCCGTCATTCTGGAGCTGGTGGAGCTGGTGGAGAGCTTCGGCGACAGTTATACCGACGACCTGCCCATAAGCATGGAGCCTCCCTTTGAATATCTGGAGGACATGACGGAGATACAGCGCACCATGCTGGACGCCTACTATGTGCGTCAGGAGCTGGACCCCAACTCCAGCGCCGTGGAGCTTATGAGCTATATGCGTACCCGCTATGAGATAGACAACAGCTACACCGCCGAGGAGATGCGCATCATCGCCGGCGTGCGCTATTCCATAAACGTCCGTTACGCTGTCAACACCGCCGACTATGTCTTTGTGGAAGACGCCAGCATGAAGCTTATCTCCTCCATCATGGAGCAGAAGCTGGTGGGCATAGACGTGGAGCGGGCCTATGTACGTAAATACAGCACGGAATACGCCGCCCATATTCTGGGCTATACCGGCCTTATGACCCAGGAGGAGTATGAGCGCTACTCTCTGCTGGACTATGCCAACGACGCCATGGTGGGCAAGGACGGCATTGAATACGCCTTTGAGAGCTACCTCCACGGCAAGGACGGAGAAGTGATAGAGACGAAAAATGCCGCCGGCACCGTGCTCTCCACGGTTTACACCAAGGAGCCCGAGCCCGGCAACCACATATACCTGACCATCGACAGCGTCCTTCAGGAGCAGACGGAGCGTATCCTGGCCAGCGGCGTTGAAGCCCTGAAGCGCACCCAGGAACAGGCCAAAGCCGAAGCCGCCGCCAGAGGAGAGCCCGTGGACCCGGAGTTTAAAGACGAAATGACCGGCGCCGCTGCGGTGGTGGTGGATGTGCGCACCGGCGAGCCTCTGGCTATGGCCAGCTGGCCCACCTATGATGTGTCCACCGTTATTGAAAACTACCAGGAACTGATGGAAACTCCCAATGCCCCCCTCTTTAACCGGGCGTTGCTGGGCACCTATGCCCCCGGTTCCACCTTTAAGCCTTGCACGGCGATTGCGGCTCTCACCCAGGGCATAATCAACACCGAGTACAAAGTCAAATGCGAGGGCGTTTTCACCAAGTACGCCGCCGACGGCTATGCCCCTGAGTGCTGGATCTGGGCCGAGGGCTACACCCACGATGAGGAGTCCGTCACCTACGCCATACGAGATTCCTGCAACTATTTCTTCTACACCATAGCCAATGAGCTTGGTGTTGACTCCATGGGTGAATTTGCCCACAACTTCGGTCTGGGCGTGTCCACCGGCATAGAGCTGGTGGAGGCTACAGGCAACATGTCCAACCGGGCAAACCATGCCGACTACGCCGGTACCGAGTGGCGTATAGGCGATACCCTGCAGGCCGGCATCGGCCAGGCCGACAGCATTTTCACTCCCCTGCAGATGGCGGAATATTGCGCCACCGTTGCAAACGGCGGCACCCGCTACTCCGCCTCCATCCTCAAGTCCATACGCAGCTATGACTATTCCGAGAAGCTCTATGAGCGTGAGCCGGAGATCCTCAGCACCGTGGAAAGTGCAGATTACAACTGGGCCGCCGTCCACGAGGGCATGTACGAGGTGCTCCACGACTGGGCAAACAACTCCAAAAATGTAGAGCACTGGGTGGACTGCGAATGGGAAGTAGCCGGCAAGACCGGTACTGCCCAGAAGGGTGAAAACATCCAGAACGACGGTCTGTTCATGTGCTACGCCCCCTATGACGATCCGGAAGTGGCTATCTTCGTCGTAGTAGAGCGAGGCGGCGCCGGTGCAAACGTCCAGTTTATCGCCCGTAATATAATGGATGCCTATATTACCATTCGCGGCTATAGTGATACTTCCGAAGAAGAAATGACCCTTTTGAAATAAGCCGCTTATGTTTCCCAAACTCAGATTGTTAATTTCCAGTAAACTGGCAATAAAAGCTCTTGCATAAGTTCCTTTTTTTGTTTATAATTAGACGAATAGATGATTTTGGGATTGAATTAAATGTGAAATGGAGTAGAGTATGAACATTGCGTTGATGGCCCATGACAGGAAGAAGGAGCTGATGGTGCAGTTTTGCATCGCCTATTGCGGTATTCTGGCCGAGCATTCCCTATGTGCGACCCACGTCACCGGCAAATTGGTCTCCGAAGCTACAGGGCTGCCAATTACCCTGTATCTCCACGCCGATCAGGGCGGCGCCCAGCAGATCGGCGCCCGTATCTCCTTTAACGAGATAGACCTGGTTTTATTCTTCTGCGATCCGGCAAACCCCAAGGGCTTTGACGACATCAATAAAATCGAGCGCCTCTGCGACCAGTATCAGATTCCCTTTGCCACCAATGCCGCCACGGCGGAGGTGCTGGTGCAGGGCCTGCGCCGGGGCGATCTGGACTGGCGCAACATCGTCAATCCTCAGAAGCGCTGATTTTGAACCCAATAAGGGCCCTTTGCCCGATACCTGCCGCTTTTCGGCAGGAAGCCACTGGCGCAGCAATGCTGCGCCAGTGTTTTGCCTTTTTTTCACCCTGTGCTATTGACAAAAGGGATATCCTGGTATACTTATAATATGTTGAAAAAGACTGAAAGGAATCTATATCCATGGCAAAGGTATCACCCCGTACACTCTCCGGCTTCATGGAACTGCTGCCGGATTCTCAGATGAAAATGGAGCGGATGATGGAAGTCCTGCGTCAAAGCTACGGCGTCTATGGCTTCACCCCTCTGGATACTCCCATAATCGAATCGGCGGAAGTGCTGCTGGCCAAGGGCGGCGGCGAGACGGAAAAACAGATATACCGCTTCTCCAAGGGGGACAGCGATCTGGCCCTCCGCTTTGACCTGACCGTGCCTCTGGCAAAATATGTGGCCGCCCACTACGGTGAGCTGACTTTCCCCTTCCGCCGCTACCAGATAGGCAAGGTCTACCGGGGCGAGCGGGCCCAGCGGGGCCGCTTCCGGGAATTTTACCAGGCGGATATCGACGTTATCGGCGACGGTAAGCTGGACATTATAAACGAGGCGGAGATCCCCGCCATTATCTACAGCACCTTTACCAAGCTGGGCATCAGCAAGTTCAAGATAAAGGTGAACAACCGCAAGCTGTTAAACGGCTTTTATACCATGAACGGCATGGACTCCAAGGCCGGGGATATCATGCGCACCGTGGACAAGCTGGACAAGATAGGCAGTGAAAAGGTGCGCCAGCTCCTTATCGACGAGGTGAAGATGCTCCCCTGCAAGGCGGAGAACGTGCTGGACTTCATGGCCATCAAGGGCAGCAATGCTGAGGTCATCGCCGCTCTGGAGCGCTTCCGGGGCATGGATGCCACCTTTGACACCGGCCTTGACGAGCTGAAGACCGTGGCCCGGTATCTCTCCGACTTCGGTGTGCCGGAAGAGAACTTCGCCATAGACCTGACCATAGCCCGGGGCCTGGACTACTACACCGGCACCGTCTATGAGACAGAGATGACCGAGCACCCGGAGATCGGCTCCGTCTGCTCCGGCGGCCGCTATGACAATCTGGCAGAGTATTACACCGACAAGCAGCTGCCCGGCGTGGGCATCTCCATCGGTCTCACCCGCCTGTTCTATGTACTGGGAGAGCAGGGCCTTTTGTCCGACGAGATAATTACCGCCCCCTGCGACGCCCTGGTCATCCCCATGACCGAGGACCTGGGCTTTGCCATCTCCGCCGCCACAGCCCTGCGTCAGGCGGGTGTGCGCACCCAGCTGTACTGTGAAAAGAAGAAATTCAAGGCCAAGATGAGCTATGCCGACAAGCTCTCCATCCCCTTTGTGGTGCTGGTGGGCGAGGACGAGATAAAAGAGGGCCTGCTGTCTGTAAAGGACATGGGCAGCGGCGAGCAGGTGAAGCTCAGCCCCGCCCAGGCAGCAGAGCACATTGCCTCCGCCGTGGCAGCGCACAACAGCGGCGCCGTTATCAAAGAATAAACCGGGAAAAGTGAGGAGACAGGAAAATGACACAGAACCGTACACATACCTGCAACCAGCTGCGTATTGAGAACGTGGGTGAAAAGGTCCGCATAGTGGGCTGGATGGAGAATGTCCGTGAGGTGGGCAGCAACTTCGCCTTTGTAGTGGTCCGGGACTTTTACGGCACCACCCAGGTGGTCATTGAGGACGAGAAGCTGATGGCCCAGGTGAAGGGCATCAACAAGGAGTCCACCATCGCCGTGGACGGCATTGTCCGTGAACGGGCCAGCAAGAACCCCAAGCAGGCCACCGGCGACATTGAAGTGGTTCCGGAGAAGATAGAGGTCCTGGGCAAGTGCCGCTATAATGAGCTGCCCTTTGAGATAAACCGCAGCCGGGAGGCCGACGAGACCCAGCGCCTGCGCTATCGCTACCTGGACCTGAGAAATCCCGCAGTAAAGCAGAACATTATCCTCCGCTGCAATGTGGTGGCCGCTCTGCGCCAGGCCATGACCGAGCACGGCTTTTTGGAAATAACCACCCCCATACTCACCGCCTCCTCCCCTGAGGGAGCCAGAGACTACCTGGTACCCGCCAGGAAGCACCCCGGCAAGTTTTACGCTTTGCCCCAGGCTCCCCAGCAGTTCAAGCAGCTGCTGATGGCCGCCGGCTTTGACCGCTACTTCCAGATAGCCCCCTGCTTCCGTGACGAGGACGCCAGAGG
>CALWYF010000057.1 GCA_944385705.1 uncultured Oscillospiraceae bacterium
GGCTGGTGAAGATCATGATGATGGGGTCAAACTTTGCAAGCCAGGAGACCATGACGGCGGTGAAGCCCCGGCCACCCACAATGGTGGTGGTGACGGTGTGGTTGATGCCGCCCACCAGCAGCAGACCGGCCAGACCGCAGACGGCGCCGGACAGGGCCATGGTGCGGACGATGACCTTCTCCACCTTGATGCCCACGTAGCGGGCGGTGCGCTCGCTCTCGCCCACCACTGCGATCTCATAGCCGTGCTTGGAGTAGTTAAGATATAGGTACATGAGAATGGTGACTATACCTACCACAACGATGCTCAGCAGGTACTTGCTTCCGAAGATCTGAGGCAGCCAGCCCAGCTCGCTGCTCTGGTTGATAATGCCTATCTTGCCTGCGCCCTTGGGCACTTCCCAGAGGATGACGAAGTAGGCCACCAGCTGGGTGGCCACATAGTTCATCATCAGGGTAAAGAGAGTCTCGTTGGTGTTCCACTTGGCCTTGAAGATGGCGGGGATAAGGCCCCAGACAGCACCGGCGGCGATGGCCGCCAGAATCATGGTGCAGATCATGAACCAGTTAGGCACCTTGTCTGCCAGCAGGATCATGCAGGCGGCAGTGGCCAGGCAGCCCGCCAGGGTCTGGCCCTCGGCGCCGATGTTCCAGAAGCGCATACGGAAGGCAGGGGTCACGGCCAGGGAAATGCACAGCAGCACCGACATGTTCTGGAAGGTTATCCAGGTCTTCCTGGCGGTGCCGAAGGCTCCGTCTATCATGGCGGCATAGACCTGGATGGGGTCCTCGCCGGTGGTGACGGTGGTCACCAGAGCGCAGGCCACCAGGGCCAGAACTATGGCCAGGGCCCGGATGCCCCAGGCACCGTACCAGGGCATATTGCCCCGTTTGACGATATGGACCAGAGGTCCCTTGCTCTGCTTATTCATCGGCCTTATTACCTCCCAGTCTAGTCATCATCATACCCACGTCCCGTTTCTTGGCACCCCGGCCCGGGACTATGCCGCTGACCTTGCCGCCGCAGAGCACCAGTATCCGGTCTGCCAGTTCCAGCAGCACATCCAGGTCCTCGCCCACGTAGATAACGGCCACGCCCGCCTTCTTCTGGCGGTTTATCAGATCGTAGATAGTGTAGGAGGAGTTGATGTCCAGACCCCGGACGGCGTAAGCGGTGAGGAGCACCGTGGGGGCGGAGGCTATCTCCCGGCCCACCAGCACTTTCTGCACGTTGCCGCCGGAGAGCCGGCGCACGGGAGTGGAGATGCTGGGGGTTGCCACCTCCAGGTCGTGGACAACCTCCTGGGCCAGCTTCCGGGGGGACTTGCGGTCGGTAAAGAAGCCCTTGCCCCGGCGGAAGGAGCGGAGCATCATGTTGTCCGCCAGGTCCATATTGCCCACCAGGCCCATGCCCAGCCGGTCCTCAGGCACGAAGGAGAGGCTGACGCCCATGTCTGCAATGGCCAGGGGGTCCTTGCCTATGAGCTCCTCTCTCTCTCCGTTGTCCTCGATGTAGCAGATGCTGCCGCTCTCCGTGGGCTGGAGTCCGGCGATGGACTCCAGCAGCTCCTTCTGGCCGCAGCCGGAGATGCCGGCAATGCCCAGGATCTCTCCGGAGTAGGCGGTGAAGCTCACGTCGTCCAGCTTCAACACCCCGTCGATGCTGCGCACCGTGAGATTCTTCACCTCGATGCGGGGCTTGGGGTCCACCGGCTCCGGCCGCTCTATGTTAAGAGATACGGCGTGACCCACCATCATGTTGGTCATTTCCTGGGCGTTGGTCTTTTTGGTGGGCATATCACCGATGAACTGGCCGTGGCGGAGTATGGCCACCCGGTCGGAGAGCTCCTCCACCTCGTGGAGCTTGTGGGTGATAATGACGATGGCCTTGCCGTCGTTGCGCATGTTGCGCAGCACGGCAAAGAGTTTGTCGGTCTCCTGGGGGGTGAGCACGGCGGTGGGCTCGTCCAGGATGAGGATGTCGGCCCCACGGTAGAGGACCTTGATTATCTCCACGGTCTGCTTCTGGGATACGGACATGTCGTAGATCTTCTGGTGGGGGTCCACCTCAAAGCCGTAGGCATCGCAGATGCCCCGGATACGCTCCGCCACCTTTTCCAGGTCCAGGCGGCCCGGCTCATGGAGACCCAGGACAACATTCTCCGCAGCGCTGAGCACATCCACCAGCTTGAAGTGCTGGTGTATCATGCCTATGCCCAGGTCAAAGGCGTCCTTGGGGGAACGGATGACCACTTCCCTGCCGTCGATGCTTATCTCGCCCTCATCAGGGAAGTATATGCCGGAGAGCATGTTCATCAAGGTGGTCTTGCCGCTGCCGTTTTCTCCCAGCAGGGCAAGGATCTCTCCCCGGTAGATATCCAGCCACACTTTGTCGTTGGCTACCACCGGGCCGAAGGTCTTGGTGATGTTGCGCATCCTGACTGCGGGGGTCTTGTTGTCCAAAGCTGTCACTCCTGTCGAATAAAGTAGGATAGCCGCCGTATATATAATATAGTAGAGGCCACAAGCTGTAAAGGGCAGCGCAGTGTTTTTTCGCTGCGCTGCCCTTTGCAGCCTGGAAAAATACGGGGAAATTTTAAGGACTATGGAGCGCCGGTAAAGCATACCGGCGCCCCATGTTTTGCAAGTGCAGTTTAAGTCAGATCAGAACTGGGTGTCCAGCAGGGTGATGCCGTCGATCTGTACATCGAAGTAAGGAGCGGAGCGGAACTTGGACTCCATGAAGGCGCCGTTCTCTATAACCTCGGTGTCGGGAGTGTAGTCGGCGTCGGTGTCCACGTCGGCCATGTAGCTGGTGAGAGCCTCGCCGCCCACGGTGAAGGTGGAGGTGTCAAAGACCTGGAGCTCGCCGGAGACCAGCTTGGCCTTGGCTTCCTCTATGGCCTCGGCAGTGCCCTCAGCGGCAACGGCCTCGTTCACATCGGTGAGGAGGACGGAGTCGGTGGAGATGGTGCCGGTCCAGTCGGCGGGGATCTCTTCGCCGTTGAGGTAGGCGTTCACAACGAACTCATAGTAGGGAGCCCAGTTGATGCGGGAAGAGATGATGAAGGTGTTGGGGCAGGCCTCGATGGTGGAACCGTTGTAGGAGACGTTGGGAACACCGGCGGTCTCGCAGGCAGTGGGAGCGCCCATGGAGTCGGCATGCTGGCTGATGAGCTTGCAGCCGTTGCTTATGAGCTTGTTGGCGCCTTCCTTCTCGGCGGTCTCATCGTACCAGGAACCGGTGAAGGTCACTTCCATGGTAGCGGTGGGGCAGACGGACTTGGCACCAAGGTAGAAGGAGGTGTAGCCGGAGATAACTTCGGCGTAGGTGAAGGCACCAACATAGCCAATCTTGGCCTCGTCGGCGGTGAACTCGCCGGCCTCGATCATCTCGTTGAGCTTCATACCGGCGGCAATACCGGCCAGGTAACGGCCCTCATAGATGGAAGCGAAAGCGTTGTGGTAGTTGTCAAGACCCTCGGTGTGGGCACGGGTACCGGTGGAGTGGCAGAAGATGACATCGGGGAATTCCTTGGCGGCCTGGATCATGAAGTCCTCATGGCCAAAGGAGTCGGCAAAGATAATGTCGCAGCCTTCGTCAGCCAGCTCGCAGGCAGCCTCATAGCACTCTTCGGACTCAGGGATGTTGGTGCGGAAGATGTACTGGTCCTCGGTGAGACCCAGGTTGGCGCAAGCCTCTTTGGCGGCGTTGATGAAGTTAAGGTCGTAAGTGGAGTTTTCGTCGTGGAGGAAGATGAAGCCAAGCTTCAGATCGGCCAGGGCGTTTTCCTCGGCAGGGGCTTCGGCGGCGTCCTCAGCAGGAGCCTCGGCAGCATCCTCAGCAGGGGCCTCAGCCTCTTCCTGAGCGCCGCAGGCGCAGAGAGCAAACACCATGCACAGAGCCATCAGCAGAGCAATGATCTTTTTCATTCGTTGATCTCCTCAGAAATAAAAAATATTTTATCAAAACCGCACAGGCGGGATTGACCGATCTGGACTGTCAGAATTTGACAGAAGGGAAAAATAAATAAGCATTGGCGCGAATGAGATATTCGGTACCAATGCAATATCCAAAACGGGGCGGAAAGACCCGTCCCGGGAAAAGCATTCGATAGTCCGGTCATTTACGGCGTCCGGGTAGAAACTTCAAATCCATATCATTTGTTATATATCGAAAACTCTCTTATTAACTTAACGATACTAGACTAACAGCAGCGGCGAAAAAAGTCAAGTGTATCTCCTGTACTATTTTGACATTTTTCGCCGCAATAAATTGTAGATATTAACTAAAATCAACAGAAAGTCAAACTGTCGTCGCTCATGGAGGCTATGCGGGCCAGGGATTCTACGCGCATACCCTGAGAGCGGAGCAGCTCGCCGCCGCCCTGAAACACCTTTTCTATGGCGATGCCTGCCCCCACCAGGGTGGCTCCGGCCTGTTCCACCAGTTCCTTCAGTCCCACCAGGGCGGCGCCGGTGGCCAGGAAGTCGTCGATTATCAGCACCCGGTCTCCCTTACCCAGGTACTCCTTGGAGACCACAACGGTGTTGGTGTTGCCGTGGGTGAAGGACTCCACCTCTACGGAATATACATTGGGGGAGATGTTTTTGCTCTTACTCTTTTTGGCAAAGACCAGGGGGCAGCCAAAGACATAACCCACCAGAGCGGCTATGGCGATGCCGGAGGCTTCGATGGTCAGCACTTTATTTATCTCTTCCCCGGCATAGAGCCGCTTCAGTTCCAGAGCCATCTCATAGAGAAGGGCCGGGTCAATCTGGTGGTTGAGAAAGCCGTCAACCTTCAGTATTCCGCCGGGCAGCACCCTGCCGTCGGAGAGTATGCGCCGCTCTAAAAGTTCCATGTGAAGTCCTCCAAAAAGAATAGTCGACTCGATTCTAGCGCAAAATTCCGGCCTTGGCAAGACGGAAAAAGCTGTTTTCAGTTCTTTTTTGCCATATTCTGTAAAATTGCCTGGGCGCAGCGGAGCCCGTCCACGGCGGCGGAGGTGATGCCCCCGGCGTAGCCCGCCCCCTCACCGCAGGGGTAGAGCCCCTTTACCGAGCCCTGCAGGTCCTCTCCTCGGACTATGCGCACCGGTGAGGAGGAGCGGGTCTCAGGAGCGGTGAGCACCGCGTCAAAATCGTCGAAGCCCCGGAGCTTTTTCCCCAGCTCAGGCAGGGCGGCGGCGAGCACGGAGCATATCTTCTCCGGCAGCACCCGGCGGATGTCTCCCCAGTATACTCCCGGCTCATAGCTGGGCTTCACTTTCCCCGGCCCGCTGCTGGGCCGCCCGGCCAGGAAGTCCCCAGCCAGCTGGGCGGGGGCCCGGTAGCTGCCGGTGTACTCATAGGCCCGGCGCTCAATCTCCCTCTGCCAGTACATGCCGGCAAGGATGTGCTCCGAGGGGAAATCCTCCGGCCGGAGGGTCACCAGCAGAGCGGAGTTGGCATTTTCTCCGTCCCGCTTTGAGTAGCTCATGCCGTTGGTCACCACGCCTCCCTCCTCCGAGGCGGCGGCAAAGACCTTGCCCCCGGGACACATGCAGAAGGTGTAGGCGCTGCTGCCGTCGGGGAGATGTACGCTGAGGTTGTAGACGGCAGGGGGCAGCTTACCCCGCTCCCGGCCGTACTGGGTCCGGTCGATGTCCTTTTGCAGATGCTCTATACGAACCCCCATGGAAAAGGGCTTTTGCTCCATGTGTATGCCCTGGGCCAGGAGCTTTTCAAAGCTGTCTCTGGCAGAGTGGCCTATGGCCAGGATGAGCCGGGAGCATTTAAGGCTCTCCGTCCTGCCGCCGCAGCTGTACTCTATGCCGCTGAGGCGGCCTTCCTTAATAAGCAGCTTTTCCAGGCGGGAGCCGAAGCGTATATCGCCCCCCAGCTCCAGTATCTCCCGGCGGATGTTCCTCACCACGTCCACCAGGATGTCGGTGCCCACATGGGGCTTTGCGTCGTAGGTGACGCTCTCCGGGGCCCCGTGGCGATAAAATTCCCGGAGCACCCAGCTCATGCGGGGGTCGTGGGTGCCGGTGTTCAGCTTCCCGTCGGAGAAGGTGCCGGCGCCCCCTTCACCGAACTGGACGTTGCTCTCGGTGTTCAGAGGGCCGCCCCGGCGGAAGGAGTCCACGTCCTTTTGACGCTGCTCCACCGGCTGGCCGCGCTCCAGAACTATAGGCCTGGCCCCGGCCCGGGCCAGGGCCAGAGCGGCGAACATCCCCGCCGGGCCGAAGCCCACAACCACCGGGGAACTGTCCGGCTCCACCTGGGGCAGCTCCAGCTCCGGGGAATGATAAAGGCTCAGGGCCTTGTTCCGCTCCAGATACTTCTCCTCCCCGGGAAGGCTCACCGCCACGGAACAGACGTAGTGTATGTCGTTTTTCTTTCTTGCATCCAGGGAGCGCTTAATGAGCTTCAGCTCCTCTATCTCCCGGGCGGGACAGCCCAGAGCCTTGGCGGCCCGGGGCAGCAGGGCGGAGATATCCTCCCCCGCCTCCAGACGCAAAGAACGTATAAGTATCATTTTCCAAGCCTCCCCGCCAGACGGCCGCTGCTCCAGGCCCACTGAAGGTTGTAGCCCCCGCAGTCCCCGTCCACGTCCAAAAGCTCCCCGCAGACGAAGAGCCCGGGCATGAACCAGCTCTCCAGAGTCTCCGGGTTAAAGCCGGTGGTCTTTATGCCTCCGGCGGTGACCTGGGCCTTGTCAAAGCCCTCGGTGCCCAGAAGCTTCAGTTTAAAATCCGTGGCCGCCCGGGCGGCGTTTTCCAGCTGAATATCACTGAGCCGAGCCAAAGTCAGTTCCTGGGGGATCGCGGCGTATTTCACCAGCATCCGGCCCAGGCGGTTGTGGAGCATGCCGGTAAAGAGCTCCGAGGCGGGCAGCGCCGGGAAGGTCTCCCGGCGGTGCAGCAGCAGGGAGCGGAGCTCCTCCGGGCTAAGGCTGCGGAAGAAGTTTATGCTCAGCTCCCCGCCCTCCCCAATCTGGGCGGCGGTGCGGGAAATGTCAAAGGCTGCCGGGCCGGAGACGCCGTTTTCCGTGAACTGTATCTCCCCCAGGCCCCGGCAGAGGACTTCCCCTCCGGCCAGGAGCTTCAGCTCCCCGTCGGCACGGATGCCCTTCAGGGCCCTGGGGTATTCCGGGGCGGTGAGCAGCTGCACCAGGGCCGGGCGCAGAGGGGTGCGCTTGTGGCCCAGAGACTTTAAAAGCTCGTAGCCGTCCATAACGCCCCCCAGCTTTGCCCCGGCGGCCCCGCCGCAGGCAACTATCAGGTAGTCGGCCTCCAGCTTTTCCATGTCGGTGATAACGGCGTAGCCCTTGCCCCGGCGCTCTATAGCCCGGGCGGGGCAGGCGCAGCGCAGCTCCACCCCGGCTTTGTCCAGAGCAAAGCGCAGCAGGTCCGCCACGCTGTTGGCGGAGTCGGAGAGGGGATAGACCCTCCCGCCGTATTCGGTGACGGTGAGCAGACCCAGACCGTGGAAGAAGTCCAGGACCTGGGCGGGGCCGAACTTTTCCAGAGCGGGGGCGGCAAAGCCCTCCTGCTCCCCGTGATAATTTTCAAGGGATGCCCCGGTGTTTGTGAGATTGCAGCGGCCGTTGCCGGTGGCCAGGAGCTTGCGGCCAATGCGCTGCTGCCGCTCCAAAAGGATGACCCGGCGGCTGTCGTCCTCCGCCGCAGTTATGGCGGCCATGAGGCCGGAGGCCCCGCCGCCTATGACTATAACAGTTTCCATGTTTTAACCTCTGTGGAGAATGTCGTGGGCTACGGGAGTGTAGAACAGGCGGTTCACTTCCTCCGCATCCCCGGTCTGAGCCAGTATCCACATCATCTTGGCGTAGACCGCCTCGGTGGTCATGTCAAAGCCCTCCAGCACATAGGGGTTGCCCTTCAGACTGTGGCCCACGGAGTAGACGGACAGGTCGGAGCCCTCGTTCTGCACCTGAGTAGTGGCCACGATGAATTTTCCCTGGGCGGTGTACCGCTCCACCAGCTCCAAAAGGCGGCTGTCCTCATAGGAGGGCAGGCCCCCTACGCCGAAGCACTCGATGATGAGGGCTTTGTTCCGGCTGAGGAGAAAGTTCAGCAGCTCCGGGTCCGTGCCGGGAACCATCTTCACCAGAGCCACCTTTTCCTCCAGCTCGTGGAAGAAGCGGGGCTTGCGGCGGTAGCGGGGGGAAATGTAGCACATGAGCCGGTGGTCCTGGAGTATGGCCAGGTCCGGGTAGTTGATGCTGGAAAAGGCGGCGAAGCTCTTGGAGCAGGTCTTTCTGGCCCGGGTGCCCAGGATGACCCGGCCGCTGAACACGATGTCCACCCCGGCAAGCTCCTCTGAGCAGGCGCAGACGAAGGCGTCGGTGAGGTTCAGCTTGGAGTCGGTGGAGTCGTAATTGATGGGCTTCTGGGCCCCGGTCATGATTATGGGCTTGTCCGCATCCTGGACCAGGTAGCTGAGAGCGGCGGCGGTGTAGGCCATGGTGTCGGTGCCGTGGCTGATGACGAAGCCGTCATAGAGATTGTAGTTCAGCTCCAGGGCCCGGGCTATGGCGCACCAGTGCCGGGGAGTGATGTTGGTGGAGTCGATGTTGAAAAGGGAGAGACAGTCCACGTGGCACAGCTCCTTTATGGCGGGCACATAGCTGAGCAGCTGGGCCGGGCGCAGCTCCGGAGTCAGGCCCTCCGGCGTCATTTCCGAGGCGATGGTGCCCCCGGTGCCCAGCATGAGAATTTTTTTCATGGTCTACCTCCCTGGCTTGGCTGTGCATGAGCACATAATTTCACAAGTCTATTATATCAGTCCCCGGGGCGTTTATCAACGGCGGGAGTTTTTCAAAAGGAAAAGCCGGGCAGGACCCGGCTTTAAATGATATGATATAAACTTTTCACCTTTCAAAGGCCACGAGGCCGCACTCATAGGGGTGGTCGTAGTAGAGAGTGCCCCGGCCCTCCGGGCGATAGCGGAGAAGCTTTGCTATTATCAGCATGTCTCCCCCGCCGGCCAGTATCATTGTCACCGCCAAAACCAGCAGGAAGGGCTGTGCAAGAACGATGGCAGCTATAGATAGGCCAGAGCCCAGCACCAGAGTGGGCATGGCTCCGCCCAGAATGTACTGCCCTCTGGTGAGAGGTTCGGAGCAGGTGCAGTAGGGAGTGAGAGCCTTCCAGATCACGCCGAAGGCTATGGAGCCAAAGCCCCCGGTGGTGAAGCGGCTCCAGGTAAGGCCGTGGATGAACTCGTGTACTGCCGCCAGCAGGAAGAAGACGGGAAAGAACAGCAGCCACCAGAGTGAGCTCAGCTGAGAGCTGCCCTGAGGATTTACCAGAAAATAAATAACTGTTATGGCTATGGCAAAGGGCAGACTCAGCAGGAGGGAGAGTGTGTTGGCTGCCAGCACACCCACGGTTAGATCACGTTTTTTGTAGCCTGCCAGCTCCATTTCCTGACAAAGTCGGTCATAGGCCTCCTTGCGTTTCAGCTCTGCTGCCGACAGTTTTCGTTCTTTTCTCTTCACCCCATTGCCCTCCTCCGTCTGAATTAACTGTACCGTGGATTATATCATGCCACCCGGCAAAAGGAAAGATATCGGGGCGGGATTTAAGAATAATTAAGGGGATGCCGCCTTTCATGGCCTGAAAAGTTCGTCCACCGTCAGCCCCAGCTCCCTGGCCAGGGCAAAGGCCAGGGCCAGGGTGGGGTCGTACTTGTTGTTCTCTATGGCGTTCACCGTCTGGCGGGTGACGCCGCAGCGCTTTGCCAGCTCCTCCTGGGACAGGCCCAGCTCCTTTCGCCGCTCTCTTATGCCGTTTTCCATCTCAGCCCCCCAGCTTCCGTTTAAAATAGAGGCTGAAGCCAAGATACAAAGTGGCCGCCACGGTAAGGTGGACAAAGGGGTTTATCATATCCACGCTGCCGGTGACAAAGCCCTTTATAATTTCGATGATCAGCATGCCCACCAGGCCCATCAGAGTACAGGTGCTGGCCTTCCATACCACCAGCTGCCGCCGCTCGTCTCCTGGCCTGAGCAGGGAAACCACCATAGCGACGTCCAGAATTATCATGGCGCAGAGATACAGGATAAATAATACGGTTAAAAACATTTTGCCCTCCTTTGATCGGCTCAAATATGTCAAAAACTTTTTACATTCTCAGCATACAATATGCCTGCAAAACTGTCAAGAGTTTTTTACATTTTTCCCGCCGGAAAGATTTTCCCGGGGCCCGGCGCCGAAACTTTGGGGCGCCTTAAATCCCTGCCGGACAGGCCCCAGGCTCATTGACGAAAAGGGGAAAACGAGGTATAATACAATGTATTTTTGTGCCGAGGAGCAGCCATGAACAAAAAAACCCTGACAGCCCTTGCCGCCACAGCGGCAGCGGTGATTGTAATAGCTCTTGCAGCGGCGCTGCTGCTGGGAAAAAGCGGCCGGACAGCCCCGGAACCGTCGGCGTCGTCTCCCGTCCCCACGGCCACGGCCAGCCCGTCCCCGGAGGAACTGAGCCGAGGAGCGGGCCAGGTAGTGATAAGCGAATTCATGGAGAAGAACCGCACTGTCCTCCGGGACGAGGACGGGGACTTTTCCGACTGGATAGAGCTGTGGAACCAAAGCGACGAGACGGTGGACATCACCGGCTGGGCCCTGTCGGACCGGGAAAATCAGCTGGGCTGGACTCTGCCGGAAATGAGCCTTCAGCCGGGGCAGCGGATAGTTGTCTTCGCCTCCGGCAAGGACAGGCAGGGGGCCGAGCTGCACACGGACTTCAGCCTCTCCGAAGACGAGGGGGTATACCTGAGAAATGAGTACGGCTACCTCTGCTCCTCCGCCCTCTGCGGGGGCTGCCCGGGAGATGTGTCCATGGGCCTTGAGGCCGAAGACGTTTATGAACAGAGCCTGTATCCCACCCCCGGATATGAGAACACGGCGGCCGGCTGGGAAAGCTATCAGCAGAGCCTGAGCTGTGAAAGCCCCCTCATCATAAACGAGGCCCAGGTCTATAACCTGAGCGCCGCGCCGGTGAACAAGGAGTATTACGACTGGGTGGAGCTGAAAAACAACAGCGGCGATGCCCTGCTCCTCTCGGACTATTACATATCCGATGACAGGGACGACTATCTTCTTTACCGTCTGCCGGAAGTGGAGCTGGGGCCGGGAGAACTCATCCTGCTCTACTGTAGTTCAGAAGAGCTTCCCGAGGGCTATTACTCCACCGGCTTTGAACTGAACTCGGAAAACGAGCAGCTGTATCTGGCCTCGGCGGAGGGAGAGCTGCTGGACTGCATCTCCCTTAAGGGCATCCCCTATCTGGGCAGCTACGGCCGCATGAGCGGGGAAAACGGCTCTTTCTACTTTGCTAGTCCCAGTCCCGGGGCTGAGAACTCCGGCGGGGAGCGCCGGGTGGCGGAAAAACCGGTGAGCCTCACAGAAGACGGGGTCTATAACGGTATTGACGGCATGTATGTGGAGCTCAGCGCCCCCAGCTCCATACGCTACACCCTGGACGGCTCAGCCCCCACGGCGGAGAGTCCGGAGTATACCGGACCCATATACATAGACAGTACCACGGTGATAAGGGCCGTGAACTTTGAGGACGGTGCCCTGGCCAGCCCGGCCCTGAGCCTCAGCTTCATAATCAATGAGAACCACAGCCTGCCGGTGCTGAGCCTGCTGACGGACAGCCCTGCAGACTTTGATATCATGTATAACGCCAAGCAGAAGGGCGTGGAGCTGCCCGCCAGCCTGTCTCTTTATGACGGGGGCGAGGGCTTCACCATAGGCTGCGGCGTGTCCATGCACGGGGAGACCAGCCTGGCGCTGCCGAAGAAGAACATGTCGGTGCGCTTTAGAGGGGCCTACGGCCAGAGCACGCTGAACTATGACATTTACGGCGGCGGAGTGACGGAGTTTACCAATCTCCTGCTGCGCTCCGGCCAGGACTTTCCCATATCCATCATAAGAAACGAGCTGAGCCAGGAGCTCTGCGCCCAGGCTACGGACAAGGTGATAAACCAGCGCAGCCGCTACTGCATACTGTACATCAACGGCGAGTATTCCGGCATCTACTCCCTGAAGGAGAAGGCCAACGAGCAGCTGTATGCCGGCATCGCCGGGGTGAGCCGGGACAGCGTTGAGGTCTTGGAGGCCAATGTATCCCTGGCTTCAGACTTTTATAGAGATGTGGTGGAATTTTGCCGCTTCAACGACATGAGCCTGGAGGAAAACTACCGCCACTTCTGCGACATGTTCGATATAGACAGCGTCATCGACTGGCTGATATTGGAGGGCTACTGCGCCAATACGGACCTGACTTCCGGCAATGTGCGCTACTGCCGCTCCAGCGAGAACGACGGGAAATGGCGGCTGATGTTCTACGATCTGGACGCCACTTTCTCCACCCCTGCCAGCGTGTTCATGAACGTCATGAGCGAATACGCCCGGGATAACCGCCAGTTTGCCGCCTTCATGGTGCCTCTGATGGACAATGCCCAGTTTAAGGACCGCTTTCTCAGCCGGGCGGCGGAGCTGATGGGGAGCGTGCTGACGGTGGAAAATGTGATGGCGGAGATAGACCGGCTCTGCGCCATAGTCAGGCCGGAGGTGGAGCGGGACTATGCCCGCTTTGGCCGCACGATAGAAGACTGGGAGTGGGCGGTAGAGCAGCTGAAAGCCGTGCTCATCGACTACGACTGGCAGCAGCTGAATATAGACAATCTCTGCGAGCTCTTTGAACTGAGCCCGGAGGAGAGGGAATATTATTTCGGAGAGATAGACAGGCAGCAATGAAGGAAACACAGCTGAGCTTCAAGCGATACGAAAAGAAATATCTGCTGTCCCGGGAAAAATACCTGGAGCTGTGGTCTCAGCTGGAGTCCAGGCTCATGCCGGACCAGTTTTTCCAGAGCACGGTGATGAGCCTGTATTACGACTGGGACGACTTCCGCCTTATCCGCAGTTCTATTGAGCAGCCGGTGTACAAGGAGAAGCTACGATTGCGCAGCTATGATGTGCCGGGGGAAGAGAGCCCGGTCTTTGTAGAACTGAAGAAGAAATACAAGGGCATAGTTTACAAGCGCCGGGTGCGCATGACCGAGCGGGAGGCGGAAGACTACCTGTCCGGGCGGGCAGCCGCCCCTGCCGAGGATCAGATAAGCCGGGAGATAGACTGGTTTTTGAAGACCAACCAGGTGCAGCCAAAGGTGCTCATTGCCTGCGACCGCCGGGCCTATGTGGGCCGGGAGGAGCCGGGGCTGCGCCTGACCTTTGACAGCTCCATCCGCTGGCGGGACACTCAGCTGAGCCTCACCGCCGGGGACTTTGGCCGGGAGCTTCTGGAGGAGGGCCAGGTGCTCATGGAGATAAAGATGCCGGAGTCCGCCCCTCTGTGGCTGGCGGAGCTTTTGAGCAGCCTGGAGATATTTCCCAGGAGCTTTTCCAAATACGGCCAGTGCTATAAAAACGAACTGATAGAAAAATACTTTGACGGAGTGATGGTAATTGCTTAACCAACTGATAACGGACAGTGTAATAAACGGCGTGGTCACCCTCCCCAGTTTTCTCATATGTGTGCTGGCGGCTCTGGCTCTGGGCCTGCTGACCGCCCTGGTGTTTACGGTCTACAGCTTTCATACCGGTTCTCTCACCATATCCCTGGCCCTGCTGCCCCCGGTGGTGACGGTGGTCATCATGCTGGTAAACGGCAACGTGGGAGCCGGGCTTGCTGTGGCTGGCACCTTTGCCCTGGTGCGCTTTCGCAGTGTCCCCGGCTCCGCCCGGGAGATAACGGGGCTCTTCATGTCCGTGTCCCTGGGGTTAGCCTGCGGCATGGGCTATGTGGGCCTGGCGGTGCTGTTCTTTGTGATAATGGGCTCTGCGGTGCTCATCCTGGGCAAACTCCGCTTCGGCGAGGGCAGCCGGGCCCTGCGTCAGCTGAAGATCACCATCCCCGAGAATCTGGATTACGAGGAACTCTTTGACGACCTGTTTGAGAAATACACTCTCAGCCACGAGCTGGTGCGGGTGAAAACCACCAATATGGGCACCCTCTA
>CALWYF010000058.1 GCA_944385705.1 uncultured Oscillospiraceae bacterium
TTTTGCTCTTTGGTGGGAACTCTTTAGCTCCCCTCCTGAAGCAACTACGTTATAGCACTTCAAATTAGCACTGTCAACAGGAGAGTGCTAATGTTCATAATAATAGCAATGTTTGTTCACAAAATATGCTATTTTATAAAATCACTATAACTTTGTGGGAACCTTATCGGCGCTCCCGGCTAGTCCTCACAAGCTGGGGCGTCTCCCCTTCCATACATATGCAGTTGCCTGGACAATACCGTTATGGAGAATTTTTGCCCTGCTTGTAAAACAAGCTGCTTTACCTGCAAGATTTTGGTCCCAGGCAGCACATCTCCGGTCTGAACCTAAACGTTAAACAGCCGCCGCATTTGGGAAAAACTGGAGGGCCTGCCGCCTGAGATTCACAGGCAGCAAGCCCTTTCGGCTGCTTAAAAATTTAACTGATTCAATATACAAGAGAGAAATGCTCAGGCTTCAACTTATATTTTACCCCTGACACCAAGCCCATGGCGCCGAACATGGTCACCATGGAGGAGCCCCCATAGCTGAAGAAGGGCAGCGTTATACCGATAACGGGAGTGATGCCGATATTCATGCCGATGTTGATGAAAGTCTGGAAGGTGACGGCAGCAGCAACACCGATGCACACCAGCATATCGAAGGTGCGGCCGGACTTGATGCCTATGCGCACGCAGTGGATAATTATTATCATCAGCAGCAGTATCACCGCAATACAGCCTATCATGCCCAGATTCTCCCCCACACAGGAGAAGATAAAGTCCGTATGCTTGCCGGTAAATACGGAAGGAGAGTGCCCCGCCTCCACACCGGTAAGGCGGCCGGAAGCCAGAGTCTGTTTGCTCTGGGTAGTCTGCCAGGTTATGCCCCAGCCGTCCGGGTCTATGCTTGGGTCATAGGGGGCGATAAGACGCTTCTTCTGGTAATCCTTCAGGAAATAGTTCCACAACAAAGGTATAGCCGCAGCCACTGCCGCAGCTCCCGCGGCAAACCAGTAGAGCCGGGCCCCTATGACGAAGAACATTACCAGGAAAATGCCAAGCAGAATGGAGGCGCTGCCCAGGTCTGATGAGACCACCACAACTGCGCCGAATATCAGCATGAAGTGGGCGGCCATCTGCACCACGGAGAAGAAGGAGTTTATATCCTTATATTCCTTCAGATAGGTCATCTGTTTTGCCGCCACGATTATATATATGACCTTGATGACCTCCGAAGGCTGTATACCTATACCGGCAAAACGGATCCAGCTCTTGTTGCCGGTACCGTCGTCCTCGCCCAGGAGCACCAGGGCGATAAGGAGCACCAGATCCACCGCCATCAGCAGCTTCCACTGCTGGGCCATCAGATCCACGTCAATGACGGTAAAGAGCACGAAGGCTATTATACCTATTATCATTGATCCTATCTGCACCGCCAGGTATTTGGAGGGCTCGGACATGTCCCAGCCGCCCTCATACATGCCGGTGACGGCCTTTTCTATCATGGTTATACCGAAGATAGAGCTGATTATACATATGCACAGCAGGAAGATATCCGCCCGCTGGAAGAACTCTTTTATGTATGGCTTGAATTTTCTTATTTCAGGCACCGCCTTTCCCAGACTAAGCAGTTTATCTCTCGGGAAAAACTTATATACAACATTTCCCCAAGAGGCCTAGCTTATTTTATCATATAATTCCTCTTTACGCAACGGGGCCGACAGTGTTATAATAACCCTCAGGCCGGTAAAATTATTTGACAAATTGTGAAATTTATTCTAAGCGGAGACTATTATGACAGAATTTATCAGCCGCAGTGAGCGGGATACGGAAGAGCTGGGCAGCAGATTGGCCGCCGGTCTCCCCGGCGGCACCGTGGTTGCCATGTACGGGGACCTGGGTGCGGGGAAGACGGCCTTTGTCCGGGGCATGGCCAAGGGCATGGGCCTGGACTGCCGGGTGTCCAGCCCCACCTTTACCATAGTCAACGAATATCTAGGGGAGCGGGAGCTCATACATTTTGACATGTACCGTCTCTCCTCCGCCGAGGAACTCTTTGATATAGGCTGGGAGGACTATCTCAGCCGGGGCGCTGTCTGCGCCGTGGAGTGGAGCGAGAATGTTCAGGAGGCTTTTTTTGGCGACGAGATAAAAGTCACCATTGAAAAGCTCTCGGACACTGAGAGAAAAATCACCATAGAGGGGGCTGAAATATGCTGACTCTTGCCTTTGAATCCTCCGCCAAAGCGGCCTCCGTGGCCCTGGTGCGGGACGGGAAGCTCATATCCCAATACAGCCAGTGCAGCGGCCTGACCCACAGCCGGACTTTGCTGCCCATGGCGGAGGATATGCTGAAAAACGCCGAGCTGAGCCTGGACAAGGTGGACCTATTTGCCGTGGCCCAGGGCCCCGGTTCCTTCACCGGCATACGCATAGGCGTGTCCACGGTAAAGGGTCTCTCCTGGGCTGCGGAAAAGCCCTGCGTTGGGGTCTCTACTCTGGAGGCTATGGCCTGGCATGGGCTTTCCGCCGGAGGCTATGTCTGCCCGGTGATGGATGCCCGGCGTTCCCAGGTGTACAATGCTCTCTTTAAAATAGAAGACGGCAAGCCTGTGAGACTTTGCCCGGACCGGGCCATAGCCCTGCCTCTGCTGGGCGAGGAGCTGGAAAAGCTCCACTCCCCTGTTTTTCTTGTGGGGGACGGAGCGGAGCTCACTGCCGCCTTTCTTAAAGAGCAGGGCCTGCCCTATATCCTGGCACCGGAAAATCTCCGGTGGCAGAGCGCCTGGGGCGTAGCTATGGCCGCCATGGATAAGGAGCCCGGAGACGCTCACCAGCTTCTGCCGGTGTATCTGCGTTTGTCCCAGGCGGAGCGGGAGCGGCAGGAGCGCCTGGCCGCCGCCGAAAAGGAGCAATAAGGGGCGGTCTGCCGCTCTTATTGATATTGGACCGGCTTCGTGCCGCCCCCATCACCGGGTCCGGCACCGGGCCTCCGGGAACTTTTCCCGACCCGTAATCCCCACCGGTCAAAAGAATACAAAGGAGATTTGAAGATGAGCAAAGTCTGTGTTTTTGACCACCCTCTTATCCAGCATAAGCTCTCCATCCTCAGAGACAAGAACACCAGCGTCAAGGAGTTCAGAGAACTGATTTCTGAGATAGCAATGCTGATGTGCTATGAGGCCACCAGGGACCTGCCTCTGGAGGAAGTGGAAGTGGAGACTCCTGTTGCCGTGGCCAAGTGCCGCCGCATTGCCGGCAAGAAGCTGGCTATAGTCCCCATACTCCGGGCCGGCCTGGGCATGGTGGACGGCATGGTGAGCATGATGCCCAACGTGAAGGTAGGCCACGTAGGTCTGTTCCGTGACCCGGACACTCTGGAGCCGGTGAAGTATTATTTCAAGATGCCCCCCGACATCAAGGAGAGGGACATCATTGTGGTTGACCCCATGCTGGCCACCGGCGGCTCCGCCTCTGCCGCTATCACCTTCCTGAAGGAGACCGGCGCAAAGCATATAAAGCTCATGTGCATCATTGGCGCTCCTGAAGGTGTGGCGCGGATGCAGAAGGATCATCCTGACGTGGATATCTTTGTGGCTGCAATGGATGAAAGGCTCAATGAACACGGCTACATCGTCCCCGGCCTGGGGGATGCAGGCGACCGCATCTTCGGTACCAAGTAAATCAGTGTCAAAAGGAGCCGGGACAAGTCCCGGCTCCTTTTCCTTTTTCTTCTTTCTTCACTTTCCGCTGCGGTTTTTGAAATCCCTGTCTATCTCTTCTTTCCACTCCCCGCTCAAAGCCGCTCCGCAGCGCAGGGAGGATATGGCTTTGTCCATAGCCCTGTAATTCAGGCTGGTTCCCGGCCCGTCCGCCACGTAATTGGCCGCCCTGTCCTCATCTATGCCCAGACGGCCCGCCGTCTCTACGGCCTCTATGTTGGCCCCCAGAAACAGGAACTCCCAGCCGTATTTTGTCTTTTCCTTTTCTATCATCCGTTTGACTTCCTCCGCCGAATACCTGTGGCTGGCATTCTCCATGCCGTCGGTGGTTATGACGAACACCGTGTGTTCCGGAATGTCCTCCTTACGGGAATACTTGTGAATCATTGCAATGTGCTGTACGGCTCCTCCCACCGAATCCAGTAGGGCGGTGCAGCCTCTGACGCTGTAGTCCTTTTCCGTCATCAGCGGCACCTTTCCTATATCCAGCCTGTCATGGAGCAGCTGGACCTGGTTGTCGAAAAGCAGCGTGGACACCAGGGCTTCCCCCGCTTCTCCCTTCTGCTTTTTTATCATGGCGTTGAAGCCTCCTATGGTGTCCTTCTCCAGTCCGCTCATGGAGCCGCTCCTGTCCAGAATGAATACCATTTCCGTAAGACCCTTTTTCATAAAAATACCTCCCTGTAATATGGTTTTGTTTTAACTTACAGCCATATTATAGGGAGTTTTATATATCCTTTGGTCGCCTGCCGGGCGACAATTCAGCCCCCCAGCAATCTCTGGTCAAAAGCAAACAGGGCTTCGTTAATTTCAAATATATTGTAGTTGCCCCGGCTCACGAAGTACTCCACCACGATATCGAACTTGCTGCTGTGGGACAGGGCAAAACCTGCTTTTTCCAGCAGCTCCTTCATTTCTGCCAGGGGCAGCTCCAGTGCTACGGCCAGGGCGATGGCCGTGGGCTTTGAGGGGCGGTAATTTATATCGCTGCGTATCTTGGAAAAGAGTTTACGGTCTATATTAGCCTTTTTGTAACACTGGGCGTCGCTCATTCCGGCCTCGTCTATCTTCCTCAGCAGCATCTGGCTGAAGCTCTCGTCCAGGTGCCCCAGCAGTTCCTCCAGAGAGGGCCCTCTTGCCGCCATGAGGGAGGCCAAGTCCTCCGGCTCCCCGGAAAGCTCCGGAAATTCCATGCTTCCTTCCGCCGCCGGCATAGCCCTGCTCACTGGCAGTCCCCGCTTTCCCCAGAGCTGGGACTGCTCCTGCACGTAGTTGTCGTCTATGTAGGCTTTTATATCCGCAAAGAGCTTGGAGCTGAGGCGGTAGGCCTGCCGGTCATATACCACCAGATATACCTCCATCTCCCTCTCCAGCAGGAAAGCGGATATGGCGCTCACCGCCGTGTGCAGCGCCAGGTCCTTGGGGCAGCCGAAACTGCCGGAGGAGATAAGCGGAAAAGCCAGACTTTTGCAGCCCTTTTTCTCTGCCAGCTCCAGGCATTTGCGGTAGCAGGAAGCCAGCACTTCTGCCTCGCCCCGGTCCCCGCCCTGCCACACCGGGCCTACGGTGTATATCAGATATTTACAGGGCAGGCGTCCGGCTCTGGTGAGTTTTGCCTCCCCGGGCCGCAGTGCGCCCAGGCGTTTGAGCAAAGAGCCATGTCCGGCCGCTCTCTGAATGCTTCCGTCGGCCCCGCCGCTGCCGGAAAAATCTGGGTCGGTGGCGCTGACAATGGCGTCAAGCTTCATTTTTGTAATGTCGTTTCTGACTATTTTCAGCGGCATGGCCACGCCCCCTCTGCCTTTTTTATAATTATAAACCATATGCCAAATTTCTCAAGAACTATATTGGTCCTTCAGCAAAACAGGCCCCGGGCGTTTTCTGCGCCCAGGGCCTTTCCGTACAGGTTTATAGAGTTTATATATCCTTCAAAGCGGTTCAGTCTTCCTCTTCCTCCGGCACGTCCACCAGAACCCAGGAGCTGTTGTCCGGGATATAGTTCTCCACCACCGGCATAAGCCGGTCGTAAACATTGCCCAGCTCCACGTTGGACTCAATGTCGCTGACGTTATAGGAGTAGGCGGATCTGTCGGTCCTGAGATAGACCCGATCATAAAGTTTCATGAAGAAGCGGGCATCCTGGCCTGTGGTCAGGTCCGCCTTCACTAGGCCCGGCCTGGTGTCGCAATATATGGAGAGGTATCCGCTCTCCCTGTCCTCCAGCATCTCGGCCACGCTTTTGGCCATGCCGCAGACAGCCACCTGGGTGTTGCGCTCCGTGGAGATCTCCCTGGTGTATATGAGGGGAATTGCCTCGGTGAGGGTGGGATGGGCCACATCCGCCAGCACCACCTCGTCAAAGCCCATGTCAAAGAGCTCCTGAGCCATCTGGGCCACGTATTTGCGCACATCGAAATTATAGGCATCCAGCCAGTAGCCGTTGTCGTCCTGATAGTTCAGCCCAGTCTCCGTCTTGATGGAATAGTTCTGAGTCCGGGTAGGCAGGGTGTTGTCGATGCAGCAGCTGATCTGGGCGGCAAGATATATCTCCTTGTCCAGAGACTTCAGTTCGTCTATCAGCCCCTGCATGGCGGCGGTCTGCTCCGAGGGCATAACAACTCCGTAGTTCACCGCCAGCTCCGCCTTAGAATCCCACATCAGCTGGCCGCTGCGGGGCTTCATCTCCAGCAGCAGAGCGTTGCCGTCGTTAAGGCGGTTGGCATATTCCATTAGCTTGTCGTGGTTCAGGTCTGTATAGGGGACGAAGATGGCCCGCATAGACGGCACATCTTCCCCGGCCACAGCCTCCACATCGCTGTAGTCCGGCTCGTCAAAAACTATGCTGACGTTCACCGGGTCAAAGCTCACCACTTCGTGGCCCTGACTGTCCAGCACGGTACCTTCCTCCGCCAGTATTGGCAGCTCAACGCTGACGCTGTCGTCGGAGATGACCGCATACTTCTGCAGTCCGTAAAAGGTGACCATGAGCACCGATATCAGAGCCAAAAGTACTACAAAGGGGATGAAGAGATAATTGCGTCTCTTTCTCCTGCCCTTGTAAAATATCTGTATTCTTGCCAAGCTGTTTTACTCCTCTATCATGGAAATGCGGCGTATATGGCGCTCATCCCCGGAGAAGGGGGTATCCAAAAACGTGTCCACTATCTTCAGGGCCAGGCCGTCTCCCAGTACCCGGGCCCCCATGGCCAGGATGTTGGCGTCATTGTGCTCCCGGGTAGCCTGGGCAGAGTAACAGTCGGAGCAGAGAGCCGCCCGTATGCCTTTCACTTTATTTGCAGTGATGGAGATACCTATGCCGGTGCCGCATATCAAAATTCCTCTGTCGCACTCTCCGGAGGCCACGGCCTTTGCCACAGCCCGGCCGTAAACAGGGTAGTCGCAGGAATCTGCCGAATAGGTGCCGAAGTCCTTATATTCCAGGCCCCGCTCCTCCAAATGCTTTTTCACCTTTTCTTTCAGCTCAAAGCCGCCGTGATCGCTGCCTATCCCTATCATATTCTGCCTCCGCTTTACACAAAGTATTTTAATATGAGGGTATTTTATCACCAAGATTGTATCCATGCAAGCACAATTCCTTTCCGTTTTGTAAACAATGTCCCCAATCCCTTGACTTTATCTCTTGAAATTCTTAAAATATATCTAAACATAAGGGAGCGAGTGTATGAAAGGATGGTTTAATAATCTGTTTCATGGCAGGCAGGGAATGGATGAACTGTCAAAAGCCATGTTTTGGTGGGGGCTGGCATGCCTCCTGGTGTCTACGCTGCTTTCTGCGCTGCTCAACGGAGTGCTCAGTCTGCCCTTCAGCTGGATCGGACTGCTGCTTATCCTCCTCTGTTTCCTTCGGGCCTTTTCCAGAAGGCTGGAGCAGAGAGAGCTGGAAAACGGCGCCTATCTGGCCTTTCTTGAGCGTCGGCGCCGCCAGTGGGAGATGCGCAAGGAGCGCTTTCGCCAGCGCAGGGACTTCCGCTTTTTCAAATGTCCCGGCTGCGGCACCATATTGAGAGTGCCCAGAGGCAAGGGTAAGATACACATAAACTGCCGCTGCGGCTATGTTCTCTATCGCCGCACCTGAGCGGCCTGTAATCCTACGGTAACGTAAAACCGCTGTATACTTTTGGTATACAGCGGTTTTTTATTCAGGTTCTTGGACTTTGCCCTGCCCTCAGATGAGGATGCCCCGTTTCTTTGCCTCGAAGCGCAGCTCATCCCTGAAGTCCGGGTGGGCAATGGCAATGAGCTGCCTAGTCCTCTCTCCCAGGCTCTTGCCTCTCAGCCGGGCGATGCCGTACTCGGTGACTATGCAGTCCACATCATTTTTGCTGGTGGTGCACACTGCCCCGGGGCTGAGGTTGGACTTTATCTTGCTGATGGTGCCGCCCTTGGCGGTAGAGGGGAAGGCAATAAAGCTCATGCCTCCGCGGCTCTGACAGGCTCCTCTGACGAAGTCTATTTGTCCTCCGGAGCCGGACATGTGCTTTGTGCCCACGCTTTCGGCGCAGACCTGGCCCCAGAAGTCCACCTCAAGGGCCGCATTGATGGACACCACATTGTCATTTTTACATATGACATTGGGATCGTTCACATAGTCCACCGGCAGCAGCTCTATGGCCGGGTTATCGTCTATGTAGTCGTAAATGCGCTGAGAGCCGAAGGCAAAGGTGGTTATGCTCTTGCCCCGGTGTATCTGCTTCTTGCTGTTGTTCACGGCGCCGCACTCAATAAGCTCCACCATGGAGTCGGTGAACATCTCCGTGTGTATGCCCAGGTCGTGCTTGCTCTTCAGAGCCAGGCCCGTGGCGTCGGGGATGGCCCCTATGCCCAACTGGATGCAGGCTCCGTCGGGTATCTGCTCGGCTATGAGGTTACCTATGGTGATGCTCACCTCATCCAGCTTTGCCGGCGGCAGCACCGGCAGCGGGAAATTGTTCTCCACTATAGCGTCCACACGGCTGATGTGTATCTGTGCGCCGCACACGGCTCGGGGCTGCTTGTCGTTCACCTCCAGGAATATGCGCTTTGATTTATCAATCATCGCCTGGGCATAGGAGGCGTTATTGCCCAAGCTGAAATATCCGTGTCTGTCCATGGGGGACACAGCCACACAGAAGGCATCGTACTCATACTCTCTGCGGATATGCCCCGGGATATCACGATAATAGGCGGGGATAAAATCCGCCCATCCGCCGTTCACGGCTTTTCTGGCTCCTGCACTGGAGAACCAGGAATAGCCGGTCATTATCCCGGCCAGGCTCTCGTCGGCGTAAAATTCAAAGGGGTACACATCCAGAAGCGTTTGAACCTTTATGTCCCGGAGTCCGGCTTCCTTTGCCCGGCGGGCAAAGGCGGCCATAATGGCCGGGGCCTGGGAAGGCCCGGAGTCCATGCCCAGGCTCCATCCGCTCTCCAGGCGCTCCGCCAACTTTTCCGGCGTAGTCAGCTTTGAGGTGTATATCTCTCTATAGTTCATGTTTGTCTCCCTGCCTTGCGGCGTCGCTGCCGGGCGCTGATGCGGCCCGGACGGTTTTCAGCGCCGTCGGCTGCGCTGCCTTCTCTCTGAATATATTCTGTTGTCAGCTATTTTGCTGTCCGACTCCTGCATAAAGCGCTTCAGCCTGTCCTCGAAGTCCTGGTTGCCCGTGGGAGGGGCCACCTGGCCCTGGGCCGGGCCGCAGCTCTGGCGGGCAGGAACAGTATGGGCAGCCTGGGCGGGCCGCCGGTAGTTTGACGCAGAGCCGGTCCGGGGAGATTCCTGAGCCCGCTTGATTGACAGGTTGATCTTCCCTGCCTCTCCCAGACTCAGCACCTTGACCTTCACTTTCTGACCGATCTCCACGTGGTCGTGGACATCGCTCACGTAGGCGTTGGCCACCTCCGAGATATGTACCAGGCCGCTTTTCCCGCCTTCAAGGCTGACAAAGGCGCCAAATTTGGTTATTCCTGTCACAGTGCCTTCCAGCACCTGTCCCACAGCCAATTCCATTGCTTATCCCTCTCTGTCTGTTGAAAAATAAAACAGTTTTTCCCCGGGCAGCACCAGGCCCAGACGCTCCCTGGCCAGCTGCTCCATTTCCTCCGGGCTGTGCCCTTGGTTTATCTTCTCCTCCAGCTCTCCGTTGAGCTGCAGGAGCTGCTCTCTCTGCTGCCGCATCTGCTCTGCCATGAGCTCCGACTGTCTCAATTCCCGGCCCACCGTCATGGCACTTGCCAGGGAATAGAGCAGCAGCGCCACAAGGATTATTCTCAGCAGTGTCTCTCGTGAATCCATAGCTTCCTCCGGGCGGACCTGCCGCCCTTTTCCGGGGTGCAGAGGATCTGGCCCGCGGCGCTTGTCACCCGAACACCGCAGAACCGGGGCATATTGAGCAGCGATAGCTTTCTGTCTATACAGTCCGCAGCTTTCAGCTTTTTATTTTAAAGCATTCTTTTATTTTTGGGAAGAGGCTTTTTAAGCGTTTTTGAATTTTTTTTAAATTATTTTCCAAGGCTCTCAGGCCTTTTCCTAGTATCTGGAAGATTTTATCCAGCACCGGCAGCACCAGCAGGCTGAGGCTGTGCATGTACAGCAAAAATCCCAGCAGCGCCGCTGCCAGCTCCCAGGTGCCTAGGCGGCCGTTGTCTGCCTGCATGGCAAAGACAAACAGGCCGAAGGCCGAGGCAAAAGCAAACGCTGCGTCTGCTGCCGCCGCCAGCGGCTTGCCCCCCAGCCGCCGCAGCGGCCGCAGCAGATCGTACAGCAGCCCCGTACCCAGGCCCAGGAGCAGGGCCAGGGCCAGAGCCATGGCCTGCTCTCCAACTCGTATTTCCATCAGCCGAAGAGTCTGGACCAGAGGGAGCCGGAGCGGGGCGTCTCCCCGTAGCTCAGCTCCTGAATATGGCCCCGGACCTCCAGCTGCCCCGCATCCAGGTCTATCCTGTCTATATGCAGCTGCTCGCCTCTTATGGCCAGATCCCCCTGGGAAGTAGTCAGGACGATCAAGTTTTCATCAAAGCCGGACACATCCTCTACCCCGCCAAGGCTCAGCTTCTCCCGGTTTTCCATGCTCAGGCTGTGGTTTTTTATCAGGGCCTTTTGGGCTTCTTCATAGGCCATGGTCTATCACCCCCACAGCATATATATGCGCTTGTCCGAAAAAATATGCCGGGAAAGACTTCTCTTCCCCGGCCTGCATTTTTTATTTTGCCCGCTTTTTATAATACAACCCTATCACAGCCGCTGCCTCCAGGCAATAGACGGCAGCAAAGATCCCGTTTCTTTGCCGGACTGTTGCCCGGGCTCTCTCCAGTTCGTCGTAGGTGAATACCCTCAGATTCAGAAGTTTATCCCCCTGAAAACTGGCCTGCACCGAGCAGACGGTGTTATTGTTCTGTACATACTCCAAAACTACTTTACCATTCCCGTCGGTGAGATATCGTCGGTTGGCCTCCCTGGAGCTTATCTCATTTCCCTGTTCATCATAAAACTTGGCGTTATAGTCGTAATCCTCCAAAGCCATCCCCTCTTCCTTCTCCATGAATCGGGCAAAGCTGTTCAGGTCGTCAAATTCTATGCCCTCCATTATTGTTCCCGGCCCCCATATTTGAGTGAGAGAGGAATGGGCAAAGGCGGTAAAGGCAAAGACAACAGCCAGGGCAAGGCCAAGCAGTCCCTTCAGGCGGTGGTTCTTCCTATATTTTTCCTCCGCCTTTTCCTCCACCGCATACTCCGGCCTCTCCCTCAGTTTACCGTTTATAAACCAACAGACTATGCCGGTCAGCGCCACGGTACCGGCAGCCGCCGCTCCCCCGGCGGTCAGCCAGCTGCCTGCAAGAAGGGCCGCATTCGTATATTCCAGGCTGAGGAGGGGCAGCAAAGCAGCAAGCACACAAAGGTCAAAGCCCAGGCTGAGCTCGGTAATATACAGCAGCTGAAACCGAACGCCTCCCGGCTCCGTCCCTTCCGCTTCCCCCGCCCACAGCTGCGCATTGTTTCTGAATATCATCTGGCAGAGGGCGGCGGCCAGGAGGAAGGGCAAGCCCAGGAAAAACCCCAGCCGTCCCCGGCCAAAGCCAAAGTTTGCCGCCGCTGCCGTCGTCAGTCCCAGGAGGGACAGCAGCACCGCAATATAGCTGCGGTTCCTGAACCGGCTCATGGCTGCCGTCAGAAGATACTTCCGCTGCTTTTCACTGCGCTGAGCGTCCTTTTCCCTGTCCCGTTCCGTCCGCTCCCCGGGCAGGCGCTCCCCTCTCAAAAGCTCGTCACAGCTGACTGAAAAGATCTCCGCCAGAACCGGTATAAGCGACAGGTCGGGACAGCCTTCATCCCTCTCCCAGCGGCTCACGGTCTTGTCCGACACGTTCAGCTTCTCCGCCAGCTGACGCTGGGTCATGCCCTGGGCTTTCCGCAGCACGGCAATAAAAGAACCTATAGTCTTTCGTTCCACATCTCAGCCTCCTTCACTGCATCTATTTTCTGTTCCGATTCTAACATTCAGTCACAAAAAAAGCCAGCCAAAGGGCTGGGAATCTCTCTCATATTCCGGGAACAGCCTTAATGCCGCAAGGAAAAGGGTCTGCCGCACCTTTGCGCCGGACCCTTTGAGACTGTCAAAAAATATAGTTCAAGCTAAAAATAATAGAGTAGCGGGGGAGCGTGAGGGGGTTAAGACCCGCCTCGCAGTACAATAGCCCGCCACAGGAAAGGCTTGAAAATCAAGGCTTTCCTGGCAAAGCTGCATTTTGCTATGAGCAAAATGCTTGGCGGGAAAAGCGCAGTCAAAAAAGTCCGTAAGCTCTTTTTTGACAAGCTGAAAGGGCCTGCCGCATCTGCGCCAGGCCCTTTCTATTAAGTTGTTATGACAAGCGGCTTCAGTGTTTTCCGCCCTTGTCGCCCACGCCGAAATGCAGTTCCTTCATGCCGTCAACCTCATCGCAGATATCCTTCAGGGCGCACACCGAACAGTCGGTGGGCAGTCCTTCCAGTATATGGGTGAGGGTCCCGGTGACGGCGGAAGCCTTCTTGGCCATAGCCTGCAGGGCCTCATAGTCCGCCTTGGGGTCTGTGATGAAAATCACCGTGGCCTTGAGGACATTTGCGTCCTTCTTATATTCCGCCACATATCTGTTCCCCACGGTCTTGAAGCTGATACCCTGTTTCAGGGCCTGCTTGCTCACACGGACCTGCTCTCTGGAGCTCTCGGGAGACATACGGATCATATAGCCCTCCGGGTACACATGGTACTTTGAGAACTCTATATCCTTCAAGGTGCGGTAAACCGCTTCATCATCGTCGTCCAGGACGCCCACCTGCAGCAGCACGATACGGGCAAAATCGCAGTCTCCCTTTATCTGGCCCATATCCGGCCCGATAAGGATGACCTTGTCCTCACTCACCAGCTCGGAACTGGAGGTAAAGAGGACATAGTTTGCGCTGCCTTTGCCCTGAGCGCCCAGCTCATAGGCGGCGTCCCGTTGGAGGACCAGCTCGCTGGAGCCGGTGTCCTTCCAGCAATCTGCCGGGGAATAGTCCCAGGCCTTTTTATCCAGTTTTTCCAGCTGTGCCTCGGTGTCCTTGATAAGGGAATTGTACAGTTCCATATTTTAGAACACCAGATCCACAGGCTTACGGTCAAATACCAGGTTGACCTGCTTGTATACCCAGCCCAGGAGCTTCTGGTCCAGGTTCCAGAAGTACACCACGAACAGAGCCACAACGGCCACCACAAGCATTACAGCCAGCTTCTTAATGAATTTCCACATCAGAGAATTTGCTCCTTTCCATAAAGTGAGGAATCAGGGGGCGTCTTTACTTCTTGGCCATGCCCTTCTGGCGGGCGTACTCGGCAGCGCCCAGAGCGCCCATCAGCTGCGGGTCGGTCTTCA
>CALWYF010000059.1 GCA_944385705.1 uncultured Oscillospiraceae bacterium
GGTGGGTTCTGTCGTACCTGTGGCGGCTATCTCCTCGGTCTTGGTAGCCTGGCACACCGTGCAGGTAAAGGTCTTTACCCCGGCTTCGGTCGCCGTGGGCTCCTTGGTCACTGTGCCCTCGTCCCAGCTGTGTTCTCCGGTCTCCGTTGCGCCGCAGCCATCTCTCATGCAAGTGCGGCTGTGGTTATTCTCGTCCGCACTGGTCCATGCGCTCCAATCATGGCCCAGGGCTTCTATAGGCTCGTTCTTGGTCTCACCGCATATGGAACATTTATATTCCATTTCCCCGGCCTCGGTGCAGGTAGCGGCCTTGATGATGCCGTTCTCCTCCCATTCGTGGTTGCACTCGGGTTCGGTGGTGCCGTTGGGGTCATAATTCTTGTCGCTGAGCACCAGTGCATTGCCCATCATATCCTTCATTTCCTGGGACATCAGGCTGTAGTTATAACGCAGGGTCTCATTTCCAAGGCTTATTGTATATTCGCTCTCCGGACTTCCGCCGGCCCCGGCCAGGAAGAGCTGGCCATTCTCGCCCTTGGTACCTGCGTCACTGTTAGTCACATCCACCAGGTAGTTCTTTCCGCCCAGGCTGACGATGTTCCACATGTGCCCCTCAGGATTACTGAGCCCGCCTCCGGAGAGGTAACCCATGACCGTGTAGCAGACGGTGTTGATGTCCTGGAAGGTACTCTTGTCGCAGAGGTACTGGAAGGCCTTGGAATAACCCTCGCATACCACCTTTGTATTCGGGTCGCCGTCAAACACATTTATTATCTGCCAGGGATCGCCGTACTGGACCGGTTTGGCACTTGCGGCGTTGTAGTCATACTCTGTTAGGTCGCATATCGCGTTCTTATAGGCCATCAGCTTTTCATAGTCGCTTAGCCCGGCATTGGCCTGAACTATGTTCTGGGCCTTCACAACAGCATTTTGCACTGAGTTAAACTTTGTGCTGTTTACCTTGTAATAGGTATACACATTTTCTCCCCAGGTAACTGTATATGACTCTGTGGATTTATAGCTGTCTATGACGGAGAATATGAACTCCATCCCGGTAAGCTGGACCTTACTCCCGTCATAATTGAGGGAAAAGTAGCAGCTTGCTCCGTTGCCCTGGGATTTATCGAACCAGTACAGCTCATAGGGCATATCCACCATGAGGGTGTCTATTATTTTGTTGATGCCCGCCTTGTCATAGAATATGTCTTCAAGGCTCTCGGCAGCAGGGTCGCTTATCCCCAGCTCCTTATAGGTCCAGCTGAGCTCAGGGGTGGAGGGGATCTCTATTTTCAAATAGGCAGGTTTTTCCCCAACAGCCACCTGGGAGATCCAGTCCTTGAGCTGATTATATATGTATTGCTGTCTTGCATCGCCCAGCCTATCAGGCCCAAGGCTGAAGAGGCTCATGGTGTACTGGGGATACAGCATGGACTGGGCATAGCTGTCCAGTATTTCCTGGCTGTCCGGCAGTATGCTCTCATCTATATCCAGTGTACCGGAGGCGCTTATCTCTCCCTGCCCTCCGGCGGGCACGGCTCCGGCGTCTGTGGCGTAGGCCCCCACAGGCAGCAGGCTCAGCAGCAGGCACAGGGCCAGCAGAAAGCTGAATGTCTTTTTCATTTCGTTCTCCATTCCGCCGCCTATGTAGTCAGTATCGGCTTCCGGAGCCCCTCAAAGCGGCTGTGAGAGGCAGGCTTCAATACTGCGTCCGCCTGTTTACGGGCCGGCGGCCTCCCTTGCCGGAGCATCCCCCGCTCCGGTCCCCCGATTTCTATTCAGGTCTTCTTAAGCATAAGTTTACATAATTTTATCATGCCGGGACGCATATTGCAAGAGCAAAGGCTATATCTAAAGAATTCTTTATCGGTGGACTTCGCTCTTTAATCTATATACGTTTTTCACAGGGATTTTGTTCCCGCCCGGGCTAAGGGTATTATTTTCCATATTATAGTTAAATCCCTCGTATCTTATTTATACATAGAGGCCGAAGCCAATCTTACCGGGATTTCTTCCCTGTAAATCTTTTATTACGTTGCGCCATTATTTGTATATACAAGTCTGCAAATCCAAATTTTATCCGAAAAATATTAAAATTTTTCTTTTGTGCTATTTTACAATATTCACTGTTTTCTTGTATAGTATTTTGTTGCTTTCAATAAAATTATGCAAACTGCACTATTTTCGGAAACTTAATGCTTGTAAATCCCCTTCTGATAGTGTAAAATGTACAAACAGATAGATACCTGTTAATATTTTCATTCAGGAGGTCGCACTTTTATGGAAATTTTTCTGTGGTTCTCTCCAGTGCTTGCCCTCTGCGCTCTGATTTTTGCAGCCTACAAGGCGGGCTATGTCTCCAAGGCCTCCCCCGGCAGCAGCCGCATGCAGGAAATAGCGGGCTCTATCGCCGAGGGGGCCAATGCGTTTTTAAGGTCCGAGTATAAGATACTGGCCATTTTCATTGTGGTTCTCTTTGTGCTGATAAGTCTGTTTATAGATTTGGGCGCCGGCGTGTGCTTTGTCATCGGCGCCGGCTTTTCCATGCTGGCAGGTTTCTTCGGCATGCGTGTAGCCACCAAAGCAAATGTGCGCACCGCCAACGCTGCAATGGAGAGCGGCATGACAAAGGCTCTGTCCATAGCCTTTTCCGGCGGTTCGGTAATGGGCATGTGCGTTGTGGGCCTGGGTCTTCTGGGCTGCAGTATGATATACATAGTTACAGGGAATTATAACATTCTCTTCGGCTTCTCCCTGGGAGCCTCCTCCATAGCTCTTTTCGCCCGTGTGGGCGGCGGTATCTATACCAAGGCGGCCGACGTTGGAGCCGACCTGGTTGGCAAGGTGGAGGCCGGCATCCCTGAGGATGACCCCAGAAACCCCGCCGTCATTGCCGACAACGTGGGCGACAATGTGGGCGACGTGGCCGGAATGGGGGCCGACCTCTTTGAAAGCTACGTAGGGGCCATAGTCTCCGCCCTCACTCTCGGTGTGGCCGCCCAGGGTCTGTTCCAAGGGGCCGGGGCCATATATCCTCTGGTGGTGGCCGGCGTGGGCATACTGGCCTCCATTATCGCCACTTTCTTCGTCCGGGGAAAGGACGGTGCCAATCCTCATAAAGCCCTTAAAATGGGCACCTATGTTTCCACTGTCATCGTGGGTGTGGCCGCCTTTATTCTCAGCAAGTTGTTCTTCGGCCGTATGTACTACGGCTTTGCCATAGCGTCGGGCCTGGTGGTAGGCTTGGTCATCGGCTTTGTCACCGAGATATATACATCTGAGGACTTCCGCAGTGTAAAGCGCATAGCCAGCCAGTCTGAGACCGGCTCCGCCACCACCATCATCAGCGGCGTGGCTGTGGGCATGCGCAGCACCTGGGTCCCCATCATTCTCATAAGCGTGGGCATCTATGTGTCATACAGAGTCACCGGTGACCTCTACGGCATAGCTCTCGCCGCCGTGGGCATGCTCTCCACCACCGGCATCACCGTAGCCGTGGACGCCTACGGCCCCATTGCCGACAACTCCGGCGGCATTGCCGAGATGAGCGGCCTGGACCACAGCGTGAGAGAGATAACGGACAAGCTGGACGCCGTGGGCAATACCACTGCCGCCATAGGCAAGGGCTTTGCCATCGGCTCCGCCGCACTTACCGCTCTGGCCCTCTTTGTCTCTTACGCCACCGAGGTGAAACTGGCCAGCATAGACCTGCTCTCCCCCCATGTGGTTATAGGCTTGCTCATAGGCGGCATGCTCCCCTTTGCCTTCTCCGCCCTCACCATGGACTCAGTCTCCAAGGCCGCCTATAAAATGATAGAGGAGGTCCGCCGCCAGTTCCAGGAGATCCCCGGCATTCTGGAGGGCAACGGCCGTCCCGACTACGGTGCCTGCGTGTCCATCTCCACCCGGGCCGCTCTCCGGGAAATGATAGTCCCCGGGATCATGGCCGTAGCCGTGCCGATGCTGGTGGGCATACTCCTGGGACCCGCAGCCCTGGGCGGACTGCTGGCGGGTTCTCTGGTCACCGGCGTTCTTCTGGCCATCTACATGTCCAACTCCGGCGGCGCCTGGGACAATGCCAAGAAATATATTGAGGGGGGCAATCACGGCGGCAAGGGCTCCAATGCCCACAAGGCCGCAGTGGTGGGCGACACCGTGGGCGATCCCTTCAAGGACACCTCCGGCCCCGCCATAAACATCCTGATAAAGCTGATGACTGTAGTGTCACTGGTTTTTGCCCCCATTTTTGTACAAATAGGCGGACTGCTGTAAAGCGCTCTGCACAGTCTGCCTCCACCCCCAGCCCTGCCCGGGAAACCGGGCAGGGTTTTTTTGTACTTGGAGCGCATATGATATGATGTATTAATTTTCCTGTATTCCCTTGCTTTCCCTGGAAAGGCTTATTATAATGTAATGGCTTTATATGATTTGAGGTATGGATTTCAGCATGAAAATAAAAAAGATACTTAGCTCCTTAATTCTGACTCTTCTCACCTTGGTCCTGGTGTTTTTGGTAGTTGCCCGAGCCGAGCTGAAGGAGAAATCTCTCCAGGCCTATGAGGCTGTGCCCGTGATGGAGACGGACTCCACTCCTTCCCCTTCACCTGTCTCCAGCCCTTCCCCTACGCCGGAGCCCACTCCCAGTCCCACGCCGGAGCCCCAGCCTGAATATTTTACTCTCTCCTTTATAGGTGACTGCACCCTCACCTCCCACCAGATGCTCAGCCAGGAGAGTCCCTATCACTACGCATCCAGGATGAACGGGGACTATTCCTATCCCTTCTCAAATACCGTGGAGTATTTTGAAAACGACGATTTTACCCTGGCCAATCTGGAGTGCACCTTTTCCGATCAGGTGATGTACTCGGCCCAGACCTTCTACTTCCGTGCCCCCAGCGAATGGGCCCAGATATTGACCTGCGGCGGCGTAAACTTTGTGACCACTGCAAACAATCACATGTATGATTTCGGTGAGACCGGTGCCCAGGATACCTTTAATGCTCTGGAATACTGGGGCATACCTTACGGGACCGACGGTCAGGCCCAGATTTTCATCACGGAAAGCGGCCTCATTCTGGGCATATACTGCGCCTACCGGGACTATATGCCCAGCCAGGAAGCCGCGGCAGAGGCCATCGCCCAGCTGCGGGAGCAGGGAGCGGAATATATCATCTGTGCCTTTCACTGGGGCCAGGAGCTCTTCTATGAACCCACCAAGGCCCAGATTGACCTGGCCCACGCCTGTGTGGACGCAGGGGCAGATCTGATATACGGCAGCCATTCCCACTGCCTCCAGCCCATTGAAGAATATAACGGAGGACTCATCCTCTATTCCATGGGCAACTGGAGTTTCGGCGGCAATACCAGTCCCAGCGACAGGGACACCGCCATAGTTCAGGTCAAGGTGAAGCGGGACCTGGACGGCAGCATCAGCCGGGATTCCTATGACATAATCCCCTGCTGCGTCAGCAGTCTGCCAGTGGGGGCAGACGACGGGGCCGACAATGACTACCGCCCCACTCCCTATGAGGAGGGCAGCGAGGAATATCAGCGCACTCTCAGCAAGCTGGACGGAAGCTATCAGGCCGGCAGCCAGGGAGCGGATTACTCCGGCTGGTATGCCAGTTACGGCGGCGGCCCACAGTAATTTTATACGCAGCAGGCCAGCAAAAGCCCGGCAGATTAATCTGCCGGGCTTTTGCTCTTTTTATTATTCTTTCATCTGCTTCATTATCTGATTGGCTCCTGTGGCGGCCAGGCCCGAGACTACGCCCACCGCAATGGCGCTTATCATGTCCGCGGCCGGAAAATCCGGCACCAGGTACAGGCTGACCACTCCCAGTGCTCCTCCGGCTATACCGCATATCACAGGTATCCACTTGTTATCCAGCTTGCTGGCCTTGGCCAGCTCTCCCAGTATATAGGCTATGACGCTTATAGCCGCAACTCCTGTTACGCCCATCATTTCCACTTTTTCAATCCTTTCTCTCCAAATCTGCAATTCTGTGGTTTATCACCTTTATCTGCTCCTCCACCACCGGCATGCGCCGGGCAAAGTTGTTGTGTTCTCTGACCTCTCTGGTCAGCTCCTCCACTTTTGTCTCCAGTATGGCCTGAGCCCTGCCGTTGCTTATAATGACGCCGATCAGGGTAAGGCCTCCGGTGATAAGAGCAGTTATCACCGCTTCCGCCATTTTTATTCTTTGAGGAGCCTGCTCCAGGTATCGCCGCCCACTTCTCCGTCGTCAAGCAGTCCCGCGTCTCTCTGGAAGCTTTTCACTGCCTCAAGAGTGAGGGGCCCCATTATACCGTCGGCCTGACCGGGCTCATAGCCTTTGGCGGCAAGAAGTATCTGTACCGTCTTCACCTGGGCATCCTCCATGCCCTCCTTCAAAAGTCCCAGCTTCACGCTGTATTCGTATTCCGGTCCGGGTCTGGAGGAGGCTCCAGCGCCGTAGCGCAGCACGCAGTTCCAGGGATAGTTTCGGTAAGGCCGCACCAGAAATTCCCGGCCCGTCTGGTCCCCCGGCTGTCCGCCGGTGACGGTGCCCAGCTCATTGATGCTGGCCTCCACTTCCTTCCCGGCCCCGCAGTACAGGGCGCAGTGGTTTTCATAGTTGAGCAGCACATCCCCCCGCTCCAGGCCCGAGCCTACGGCCAAATCTATCTTAGCAGTTACGTCCTTGAAACCGCAGCGGAGAAAGGCCCCCCGCATATTTCCCGTATAGCTTGCGCCGGAGCTCTTGACGGGAACTCCCGCCATTTCCCAGGCGGCAATGACCGCCGAAGAGCAGTCAAAATCTCCCCGCTCCCCCCAGCGGTATTGCTGGTCATAGCCGTGGCTGTTGTCGGCAGCCCAGGCCTCCATCTGTTTCACAGCCAGTTCAGTTGCATCCATAGTATTCCTCCCAGCAAGGCCTTGGCGGCCTGTATGCATTTAATCCGTGGCCTCGGTCCAGCCATAATCACCCGGTTTCCATATATTGGAATCTACAGTAGATATCCAGTGTTTATCGGCGTATGTGACCTTGGCCCCTACATTATATGCGTCATGGGCCCCGGTGGGCTGCACCCAGTCCGGCCACTCCTCCAGGGAGACCATCACCCACAGAGCCGGAGTAGCCGGGGGCGTCCAGTCTGCCTGTGATGTGTGGGCTTGCACGCAGCGGTACAAAGTGCCGCCATACTCTATACGCTCATCGGTGCTGTAGCTTGTGCCTGTTGCCCAGGCCGGGAAAAGTGTGGGCACCTCCAGTGCCTCTGCGTTGCTGAGGCTGGCCGCCGCCTTTTCTATGTATGGCCGCATCTTCAAAGCGTTTTCGTAGTAGCTCATGGACTCACCCCCAGTACATCCAAAGCTGCCAAGGCATCAGCATTCTCGGCCTGCGCTTGCTCATAGGCCGTCTGGGCCGCTTCCAATAAGCGGACGTCCTCTGCCGGAGCTATCATCTCCCCCTGAAAAATAGCGCCGTCTTCTCTTGCCCAGCTCTCCCCTGTGGGAATATAACGATATCCATTAACTACGGCTGTGCACTTATGGTCGAAGAAGCTTATATCCATCTCCCTTAGGCCTTCTTCCGAGGATGCGTGGCATTTATAGTTCTCGTCTATATATATCTTCACGCTCCTTCACCCCCAGGAATCAATTTGACTGAATATACATAAATGTTCATCAAACCAGATCCACTAAAAGATATATAAGCCGGACCATCCACATTGGATATATCTAAGGTTCTGATGCTCTTCTCCGTAGTCGTCAGCTGAAGACTGGCAGAGTAAGAAGGCGTTGCACTTTTTGAAGCAGTTACCCCCATATATGGATAGTGCCCGGTGCCAGTGTTGTTCCATCCTACTTCGGCTTCCAGCGTATCGTAATCGCTCAGGTCTATTTGATTGATTGTATATAGGCTTCTGTCTCCGTGGTATCCTACTCCTACATTTATCCGGTCTTCTTCAAATGTAGTGGAACCCTCCTGTTCACCGCCCCCGGAACTCCCCCAACCTCCGGTTATCTCATCGCAGGTATCTCCGCTGTTATATAGCACCAGCTCAAAATTTAATATCACCACATACGCCTTGCTCTCGCTCACGTTTATGGTTTTGCTGTTGCTTCTGCCGCCCTGAGTGGCCCTTACCACCCATTCCCCGGCTCTGGGGATTTGAAACATCCAGCGGCCTGATGTATCCTTGGCCTGTATGGTCCTTACGCCGTTGGTGCAGGTGCATACCGCTCCCTCCGGGTAGCTAACATCTATCACTGCAAAGGCGCTGCCCCCGCCTGCGTTGGTTCTGTTTACAGCTATTCCACCTGATCCCACAGGTATAGCCAGCACGGAAGGTATTGTCATATCTTTCCCCGGTAGTTCGTTTGCATAGATATATATTCCGCCGTCATAGCAGGCTGCCACCGGGGCAAATATATTCTCCAGAACGTCCTCGGGGGAAAAGGTCACGCTGGGTGCAAAGTTTTCGGTTACGCCCTCCAGGGTGACCGCCGCCCGGAATGGGTAGTCTCCGTAAGTCTCATCCTCCTGCCAGACTGAAGCTTCCACCGCAACATTTGAAAAGGCCAGTATCTTCACATCGGCTGCAAGCTTACTCCTGCTCACCGCAGCATCTTCAATTGCATCGCCGTCTATAGTCAGAGGGTCGGTACCTCCGGCGGCGTGCTGGGCAGCATGGGAAGCGATATGGGCCAGACTCCAGTTGAAGGTGGCCTCGGTGCCGCTGAAGCCCTCCTGCACTGCCAGCTCATAAGGGCTTGCACCGTCATCGCCCTTTTCTCCTGCATCCCCCTTGGGTCCACGGATATTAACGGTCTCCGGATTTTCAAGTCCTGAATCGTTTATCCAGCTCAAGTTTCCGTAGTCGTCTATACTGGGGATAAAGGTAGCGCCGTCCTCGCCCCGGCTCCCTGACGGTCCCTGAATGCTGCCGTTGTTTACCCACTGCTGCCCGACGCCGTCGTATACATATATCTCGTAGGGAGCCTGGGTCCCTATACCGTAGGCGTCGCCTCTTTCCGGCTCCGTCACCTCCTCAGCCAGCTCATCCAGGCTGGAGAAATAACCGAGGATTTGAAAGCCCTTGCCGACCAGATCTCCGCTCTCAATAGCCTCCAGAACAGCATTGGCCTTATCCAGGGCAAGGCTGGCCTTGCTGTCCAGCTGTTCGGCTACAGTCAGGGGTATCTGGTGCAGAGGCTCGTCTATAAGTCCGCTCTCCCTTACCTGAACTATCACCGGCACAGTAGTAAGTCTGCTCTCACCCATGACCCCGGTGAGATATACCTCCCAGCTGCCCAGACTCAGGTTCAGGTGCATCTCCTTTTTTATCTCGTCATCCACCAGATTCAGGTCGAAAACCGTCTCACCCTGGCGGAAATGGGCCCACTTGGAATAGCCGTTCCAAGTGTCTCCGCTGAAATGAAAACGGGCCTGGAGGAAGTCCAGGGAATTGGCGGCAATGACCGGGCTTGCATAGCGTATACTTTGTCCGGTGACGTAAAAGTCAATCATTTGTCTCTCTCCTCCATCTCGTTAAGAGTCTGAATCAGCCTCACCAGGTAATCTCTCAGCTGCCTCAGCTGGCGCTCCGCCGAGCCCTGCAGCATAGGCGGATATTCGTACATTACATATCACTCCCTATCTCCAAAACTTTTGCCAGAGAGAAGAGCTGAAACTCGCCCTTACCCTCCAGCCTTATCTGCATATGGTCGCAGCGCCGGGGACATATCGGCACGGTGACAGTGCCTGTGCCGCTGAGCTTTACCCGGCCTTTGCGCTCCCACAGTCCTGAGGAGTCGTATTGAATGAACACGTCCATCCATGCTCCCTCTTCCATTCTGACCCGAAGGTTGAAGCGGGAGACATACTTCTTGTCCGGATACTGATAGTAGAGTATGCCGCTCTCCGCCATCCAGGGCACGTAGTTTTCCAGAGTACCCCGGCGGCCGCTGAGGCTCCACAGCTGGGAATCCGTCACGGCATACAGTTCCCCTTCCAGTCTGGCAAAGAAGCTCACCGGCAGGCCATCCTCCTTCATCCAGAGGCTCCTGTCTATATCGTATACAAAGAGCTGACGCTGTCCCTCGCTGTCGTCCATGGCGATATAGTATTTGTCCCCGGCGGAGCCGGCGGAAGCATTGGTGTAGAGCTCCTCCCCCAGAGCCTGGGACACACTGGTGGGAAAGCCTCCCTGATAGGCGCAGATATCGCTGCCGGATTTATAAAAGAGTGTCTCGTTCACCACTGCAAGGCTTTTGTGGCTGCCGGGCTGAACTCCCCGGCACACTGTCTCCGTAAGCCGATGGGCGCCGTAGGCGGAGACGGTAATCTTGTGTATGTTGTTTTCCTTAAAGAACATAGGGCTGCCCAGATAGTTTACCGCCCCGGTCCAGGGCCCGTCGGAGCCCACGGAGGCTGTCCATGAGTCGGTGCTCAGTCCCTGGTACTGCCGCCAGTTTTTAAAATCTCCCAAAGCGCAGCCATAGATCTCGTTAAGGTTTTTCTCTCCGTCGTTGCCGTAGCGGCAGCCCCAGAGCCGGTTCTGACTCTCACATACGAAGTCCATATCCGGCACTGAGCGCTCTATCTTTATGCTGCCCTGACTTTGGACCAGGGCCTCACGAATAAGCCCCACCACCACGATAAAGTCCGGCTCCCCCTCGCCTCCGCCTATAGCCTGGATGATCTTCGAGCCGTTTAGCTGCCGGGCCTCACAGCCGCTTATCTCCACTCCGTCCAGCACCTTGAACAGCCCCGGCAGCTCTCCCTGGGATACGAAGCGCATTCGGGTGTATACAGTGCTTATCTCCGTCCAGCATTGGCTGTCCTGGCTCCACTGCTTCAGAATGTCCGTCTCCCCGGAGCTGTCTATCCAGAGCTCCCCGTTTTCCGGCGCAGCTGTGGGGCTGTCGGAGACTCTGGGCATTTCGTACTCCGTTCCGTCCATCCTGCACAGGGTGCAGCTTACGGAGCCGGTGGAACTGTAAAAAGCCTCCATGCTGCCGTAGTCGGCGGGGTCGGCGGTATTGTAAAAAAACTTGTCCGGGAATATACAGATATAGGCCCCCATGCTCACCAGCTGCTTTTCCCCCGGGGATACGCTTAGAGGTGTCTCCTCCCCGGCATAGTAGAGCTTTCCCTGGTCTATCCAGGCCAGAGCCTCCTTGGCCAGCAGCCCCTGGGGACTGTTCATCTCCTGCATCAGGCCACGTTTCTTTCGGCAGCTGAGCATGGGATAGCCGGTGCTGGACAAGTTCATCATGTCGTAGAACTCGCCCTTTTTTATCTTCAGCCGGTGGTTGTATCCCTTAAAGCTGTCCGTCAGGTCCCGTTTCTGTTGATTTTGGGGAAGACTCGGAAAAATCGGCATACGCTCTTCCCCCTTAAAATCTGAAGCCTTTTCCCCGGTTTCTGTGTCTGCCCCGGCGGCATATCCAGTCCCGGTACTGCTGAAAGGCCCCGTTGTAGAGAACAATCTGCTGGTTGTACTTGGCGCTCTCAAAGTTTTCCGCGGCGATCATAGCCTGGAGATAGCGGCAGTATATACTCTCGGCGTAGGGCATGGGCACCAGCAGCTCCTCATCTCCGCTGAGATATTCCCCCGGCTTCTCCTCTCCGGGCTCGTAGGCGCTGATAAGCTCCTCATATATCTGCCCGTCCAGCAGCGACAGCCAGCGGAGCTTCTGATCCACGGCATACTGGTTGGGTTCCAGGATATCCACCCGGCGTATGGCCTCAATGGCTTTCATTGGCTCTCCCCCTTCCGCCCCTCCCGGCCTTGGGCCGGGAGGGGCTTTGCCTCAATTGTTTTTCATGCCGTCCACGTTTTCAAAGAAGATGTCCGCCGCCCGGCTGCTGCGCTCAATCTCCTCCGCCACGAACTTGGGCACCATGGACTTCTTGCCTCTGGGCAGCAGGTAATTAACGCCGTTCACCGCCACGAAGAAGTTGGGGTCCTCCCGGTCGGAGACCCTGGGTATGTAAATTTCAACTCTCTCTTCCATGTTTTATCCTCCTCAGTTGACCTCATCCACGTCGCTGAAGCTGGAGGTGCTCATCACTCTCAGCAGTCGCTCGGGATAGAGTATGGTAGCCCCGTTGGTCTCGAACTTGTAGCCAATGGTGCTGAACTGGTTCAGGGGCCCGCCTATCTCTCCCTTGTCGTGGATTATCATCTCCAGAGCGCCGCCCTCGGGGTCAATAATACCGAAGCTGTCCTTGCCGAAGAAATAGGTGGCATAGCTGCACCCTCCCTCTTTGTTCACATACTCGTCACCGTCTCCAAGGACGGGGGCAAAGACGTTTTCTATAAAGCGCACACCGTGGAGCTCGCCTATCTCGCCGTTGAAGAGCTCCTCAGGGGAGGCGTACTTGTGGGCCTCTATCCAGCCCTCGCACTCTCTCAGGTCGTGGGCCACCGAGGGGTGGACCACGGCGTAGTAGCGGCCGTTTATGCGGGGGGCCCGGTTCTTTTTCATGATGGTGACGGCCTTGTTTATCATGGCGGGGGTAAGCAGGGCCCAACCGTTGGCATCGCCGGCGCCCATTGCGGCGCAGCTTGTGGGGGTAGACATTAGCTCTCCGGTGCTCCTGTCGATGTTGTCGCAGTAGAGCACGTTGGTGCCCACCAGCAGAGCGTCCCTGATCAGCTTCTCCTGGGTCTCGGCGGCGGAGGCGCCCATCTCCTCGGTAGCCCCCAGGATGACATCGTCGTAGGCCCTCAGCTCCAGCTTGTCGGTGATGGAGGTGTAGGTGCCGTACTGGTCCACGCTGCCGGTGACGGTGGTGACGCCGAACTTCTGTCCGGTGGGAATGACACCCTCGGTGAGCTTGGGGGCTCGCTCAAAGGTGTTCCACTTGCGCCATTCCACGCTGCCGTGGTGGTTTGCAGGCAGGGGCTGGCGCTTGGCGAACTGGGCGTAGAACAGTTCGGTGCGGGCGTTCTCCAGCAGCTCCGTGTCGTAGAAGGCCTTAAGCTCCGGGGCCAGAGTGTTGTTGCCGCTAAATTCGGTGACGGCTCCGGTGCCGCTGTTTACATAGCCCGCCGTGCCGTTTACCACAGTCCCCGCATCGGCAAAGAACTGCAGATTTGCTTTGGTAATAGTCTCCATTGTCTCATCCTTTCCTTTTTCATGAGCCGTAGGGCAGCTTT
>CALWYF010000060.1 GCA_944385705.1 uncultured Oscillospiraceae bacterium
GTGGGCCTCATAAGCCCGGTGAACGCCCACTTCTGCGGCAGCTGCAATCGTATCCGCCTGACGGCAGACGGCAAGCTGAAGCCCTGCCTGCACTCCGCCAGTGAGTACGGCATAAAAGGGCTGGACTTTGACGGAATGCGCTCCGTCATGGAAAAGGTCATATATAATAAGCCTGCTTGGCACGGACTGCTGGATGCAGACAACCGCAGCCACGCCGGACGGAACATGAACCAGATTGGAGGCTGAGTATGGGAGACTTTACCCACTTCAACGACCAGGGCCGGGCAAAGATGGTGGACGTGGGGGAAAAGCCACCTACCCGGCGCAGCGCCACGGCGGCGGGCCGGGTGCTGGTGAATGAGGAGACCTTTCGCCTGATAAAGAGCGGCGGCATGAAAAAAGGAGACGTGCTCACCGTGGCCCAGGTGGCCGGCGTGATGGGGGCCAAGCGCACCCCGGAGCTCATACCCATGTGCCATCCCATACTTATCGACGGCATCGACCTGCGCCTGAGTCTGAATGAAGACAGACTCTCCGTGGAGATAGAGGCCACGGTGAGCTGCGACGGCAGGACCGGGGTGGAGATGGAGGCTCTCACCGCCGTGAGCGCCGCAGCTCTCACTGTATATGACATGTGCAAGGCCGTCCAGAAGGACATGGTGATAGAGGATATCCGCCTGATAAGAAAGAGCGGCGGTGTCCACGGAGATTTTGAGAGGGAGGAAGAGACATGAGCTATACTGCGGCAGTTATAACCGTCAGCGACAAGGGCTATAAAGGGGAGCGGGAGGACACCAGCGGCCCCAATATTTGCAGACTTCTTCAGGAGCAGGGCTTCAGCGTGAGCCATACAGCCATGGTTCCCGATGACGGGGAGATGATAAAGGCGGAGCTTAAAAAGTGCTGCGACGAGCTGAAAATCGCCCTGGTATTCACCACCGGGGGCACCGGCTTCTCTCCCAGAGACATCACCCCGGAAGCCACCATGGACGTGGTGGAGCGGCCTACCCCCGGCATACCTGAGGCCATGAGAGCCGAGAGCATGAAGATAACCCCCAGAGGCTGCCTGTCCCGCTCCGCTGCGGGAATAAGAGGCCGCAGCCTGATAGTCAATCTCCCCGGCAGCAAAAAGGCGGCGGAGGAAAACCTCCTTGCGGTGCTTGGCCCTATATCCCACGGCCTGGAGATGCTGCTGGGAGAGGGCAGCGCCGACTGCGCCGGAACAGAAAAATAAACCCATGGGTGGATTAACATCTAAAGATGGATGAACAGCCAAAGGCCCGGCCGCTGAAACTATTGTCAGCGGCCGGGCCTTTGTACTTGGCTATATATTCAGTTGATTTCCGTCTCGATGACGCATTCATTTTTTATGCGCCCCACCAGATATTGCAGTGCGTCTACCACATGGGGACGGATGTCCCCGCCGATGAGCACCAGCATGATATCATCCCCAAGTTCCAGCTCGCCCTCATTGAGCCAGACCCGGATATAATATACCCCCTCCATTTCGTAGGCGGCGGCTATGGCGGCGTCCACTTTTTCCCGGTCATAGGAAAAGACCATGCCGGTGACAGGTTTTGCGCTCTCGTCCCCGTGACGTACCAGGGCCCTGGGACTTTGACGCACAACTCCGTTGTGGGTCAGGTACATGCCAATTTTCGGGGCGCTCTCATGCTCCTTGGCTTCTTTAAGCCAGGCATCTATTGAAGGCATGGTTTTGCTCATTGTTTTTCCTCCTGTCTGTTCAGCCTCCGGCGGAGAGAAAGCGGAGAAAGAAACGGCGGCGTATCTCCTCCAAATCCTCGGCCTCGCCGGAAAAATACAGCTGGGTCCGCTCCATTGCCAAGGGCCCGGAGCTCTTTTGGGAGCGGACTTGTATGACACAGCCCTTGTAAGCATAGCCCCGGTCCAGCGGCAGCACATCCTCCTGGGCCAGGAAAAACTCCCGGACCCGGTCTATGGAAAGCGCCCAGTTTTCTCTGACTTCTTTTTTCATACTGCCACTATACACCAAGGACGGTCAAAAGGGAAGCAGAAAAGAGTTGAAAACGAGGAAGGGCTGTGATATAATCCCACTATACATAAGCCGGTTTATAAAACTCAGGCCATGGTATAAGTTGAATATTTACTGCGAAGCGGTGGACGAGCCTCTTTCCAGAAACTGCTCAGGTGCGGTTTTGACCGTGCCCGGAGAGTCGTGGTCTGGAACCGGCCGTCTATTTTTATTTATGGAGGAAGAAAGATGAAAAAAACATTGTCCCTTTTGCTGGTGCTGGCTATGCTTGTCGCCATGCTGGCCGGCTGCTCCAGCTCAACTACCGCCGAGACTGAGGCTCCCGCAGCCGAGCCCACCCAGGCCCCGGCCGAGACCGTGGAGACCGAAGAACCTGCCGCCGATGCCGTGGTGGTAGACACGAAGATACTCTACGAGGCCGATGAGAGCATGCTCAATACCTACACTCTCATAGCCGTAAACCCCGATGCTCCCTTCACTGATGCCGACGGCAATCCTGTGTCCGACGTAGCTGTGAACACCGCCGGAGCCGACGCCCTTATCCACTGGCTGCTGAGCCAGGAGGCTCTGGACCTGGCCGCCGCCTACGGTGTGGAAGACTACGGTGAGAATCTCTTCTACCTGCTGGAGGATGTCCCCGTGTATGACGGTGAGATAGCAGCTGCCACCGAGGAGACCAAGACCATCCGCCTGTCCACCACCACCTCCGTCAACGATTCCGGTCTGCTGGGCTACCTGCTGCCCGTGTTCCAGGAGGAGTATGGCTACACCGTTGAGGTCCAGTCTGCCGGTACAGGCAAAGCCATAGCCGCCGCCCAGTACGGCAATGCCGACCTTATCCTTGTCCACTCCAAGTCTCAGGAAGAGGATTTCGTTGCCGCCGGATATGCCCGCACGGTGGACGGATTTGACAGTGAGCGCGTCTCCTTTATCTACAATTACTTCGTCCTCTGCGGCCCCTCCGCAGACCCCGCCGGTGCGGCGGAATGCCCCAGCGTTAAGGATGCCTTTGCCGCCATTGCCCAGGGCAAGTACACCTTCATCTCCCGGGGCGACGGCTCCGGTACCCACACCAAGGAACTGTCCCTCTGGCCTGAGGAGCTGGGAATCACCGCCGATGCCGAATCCTTTGCCGACTATACCGACTGGTATATCTCCGCCAACGCCGGTATGGGCGCCTGCCTGGTGATGGCCGAGGAAATGGGGGCCTATATCCTCACCGACAAGGCCACCTTCCTGGCCTTTGTAGCCAACGGCGGTCAGGCTTGATTTTAAAGGAAAAACGGATTAAAATTTCCCCAGGGGGAGTCCTGCTCCCTCCGGGGATTTTCTATAGAGAGGTGAAACAATGGGAAGCGCAGCGGAAAGGGCAATAGAACTGATACTCAGCGCCGACAGGGAGCTTTGCAATATACTTTCTGTCACCGGACGCATGAGCCTTGCCAGTTCCCTGCTGGCCCTGCTTATCGGCCTGCCTCTGGGGGTGTGGCTGGGGGCCTGCCGCTTCAGAGGCCGGGGGGCGCTGCTGGTGGTAAACCGTACCCTCATGGGGATGCCTCCGGTGGTCTGCGGACTCATTTTCTATATGCTGTTTTCCGGGGTGGGGCCTTTCCGGCACATGAAGCTTCTCTTCACCGTGGAGATAATGATACTGGCCCAGGTGGTGCTTATAACCCCCATAGTGGTTGGAACCATGGAGAGCTATGTCTCCGCCATAGCCCCCGGGGTGAGAGAGACGGCCAAAGGCCTGGCTTTGGGCGGAGGCAGGACCCTGGCTCTGCTTATGAACGAGTGCAGCTATCAGATATGCTCGGCCTATCTTTTGGCCTTCTCCCGCTCCATTGCCGAGGTGGGGGCCGTGTCCATGGTAGGCGGAGCAATAGCCTGGAAGACAAACGTAATGACCACGGCCATAATGCAGTATACGAACCGGGGGGATTTCTCCCTGGGGATAGCCCTGGGAATGATATTGCTGAGCCTGTCCCTGCTGGTGAATATTGCCATATCCCTGCTGCAGAAGGGGGTGAGCCGGTGAAGATACAGCCTTTTACCAAGACCTATGAGGGCCGCCGGGTCCTGGAGGTCCCGGAGCTGGAGCTGGAAGGCGGAAAGATATACGGAGTCATCGGCGCCAACGGCAGCGGAAAGTCCACCTTTGCCAAGGTGCTTGCGGGAGTCGTGGCGGCAGATATGCCGGGGAGGAAGACGGAAAAGGGCCTTAGCCTGGGCTACATGCCTCAGAAAAATTATGCCTTCCGTATGAGTGTGAAAAACAATATCCTACTGGTAAATCGGAACCCACAGCGGGCGGCCCGGCTCATGGCGGCACTGGGTATAGAACATCTGGCGGACAAACGGGCCCGGCAGCTTTCCGGCGGAGAGACCGCCCGGATGGCTCTTGCTCGGCTGATGATGAGGGACTTTGAGCTGATCATACTGGACGAGCCCACCGCCGCCATGGATATGGAGAGCAGTCTGCTGGCGGAAAAGCTTATGGCGGACTACTGCCGCCGCAGCGGCTGCGCCCTGGTGCTTATAACCCACAGCCTTCAGCAGGCGGAACGAATGGCGGATGAGCTGCTGTTTTTCCATGGGGGGCGTCTGCTGGAGCGTGGGGAAAAGGAGCGGCTGCTCAGCGCCCCTGCCCAGCCGGAGCTGCGGCGCTTCCTGGACTTCTACGGAAGCGGCGGTGGACAACAGTCCTGAATGGAACGGAGCTTTATGCAGTCAGACGGAGGGTGAAAGCTATTGAAAATAAAAGACCTGTGGATGTCCCGGGACAGCGGGGGCAAAAGCCGCTTCGGACTGCGCAGTCTGGGGGGTGTGCTGGGCATAGTCGCTCTGGCCCTGCTGCTGGCTGGGGGCGGGACTGTGCTGATGCTGCGCCGGGGTCTGCCGGTTCAGGGCCTTGGACTGATTCTGTGCCTTCTGGTAACGGCGCTTGTTATGACTCTTGCCCTTAGGCTGGGGCGGCGCACGGTGCAGGATGCTACGGTGTTCTTCCTTACGGAGGATGACCGGCTCTTTATCCTGGATGCCAGAGAACTGGTTGACTACGGGAGAAACACCGTGGACAACGTACTGGGAGCCTTCAAGACTCAGCAGCTTTTAAGAGAGCTGGCCCAGAGGCGAGAGCTGCCCGGCCGTGCCCGGGAGATAGTCAAAGTGGAAAAGCTGAAGGACAGAGGCAGCAGCCTGTCTGCCGTCTGTCTGGTACGGGATATAAATGGCCGCCCCTTCCGGCTAAGCTGTTTTCTGGTCCGGGGTATGGAAAATGAGGAGGAGCTGATAAGGCAGCTGGAGCGGCGCAGAAACTGGCGGGACGCTCTGGAGGAGCGGGACAGCCGCAGGCCTTTGTATATCCTGCTCAGCGCAGCCTGCCTTGCGGCCTTTACGGCTTTGTGTGTTCTGAGCCACCCGGCTGTGAGCCGGCTGCCCCAAGAAATTTATTTCCCCTGTCTGCTGGGAGCTTTTATTGCAGTTTGTTTTCTGGCCTGGTTTGCGGTCCGACAGCGCCGGGGGGAGTAAGGACGGCGGAGCCTGTCTGCCTGCCTATATGAACGGACTGAGGGAGAAGGAGTGTGTTTCATGCAAAAGGTTATGCTGTTGGAGCAGATGCCGGAAGTAGCTTCCCACATGGTACCGGAGGCATTCCGGTATGTAGGAGAGAGCAGGATAGAGAGTTTTGAGGGCTTCGAAACCTTTGACCTGTTTGCCTTTGACTGGTATGACATTCGTGGCGAGCAGGTATTCCTCTCGAAAGTCATCATCTATATGGATAAAAACAATATATTTTTTATCTGCGGAGACAAAGACTCAAAGGAGCACTGCTCAGATATAGTCAGCAAGCTGTCCAAGGATGCTCCGGCAAGCAACGAGCAGCTGCTGTACAGATTCTTTATCCACCTGTTTCGGGGAGACATGGACTATCTGGACAGCTTTGAAACGAAAATAAACGAGCTGCTTACCGACCTGCTGTCGGGAGAACTGGATAACGTGCCGGGGGAGGTCACTGCCCAGAGGCGGGAGCTGCTGCGGCTGAAGCGGTATTATGAACAGCTGGACATTATGTTCGACGAAATAGCCATAAATGACAACAGGCTTTTGTCCCCTAAAACCATAAGGCGGCTGACTGCTCTGGGAGCCAGGACAGACCGCTACCTCAACAAGGTGAATAACCTTCAGGAGCTTGTCAGCCACATACAGGAGACCTATCAGTCCCAGCTGGCCATTCAGCAAAACGACCTTATGAAAATATTTACGGTGGTCACTGCCATCTTTCTGCCCCTTACTCTCATCGTGGGATGGTACGGTATGAACTTCCTGTATATGCCGGAGCTGAGTTGGAAGTATGGATATCCTCTGGTAATAGCAGTCAGCGCAGGAATAGTTGCAGTGCTCATCTGGTATTTCAAGCATAAGAAATGGCTGTAATGTTTTGAAGCGCAGCGTTTTCATGAGCGGCTGAACCGGGAGAGCGGAGGAGACCCTCAGATGGGAAAAGCCGGTCTTAATTTGCAATAGGCCAGGACAAGCAATGACATATTAAAAGAAGTGCCGCAAAACTTTCCTTTTGCGGCACTTCTTTTCATACTCAGTTTTTATCAGTTATTAAGATAGTCCATGAGGCTGTCCAGATGGCTCTGGCCGTCGGAGTAGCCGAGATAGTAGAATTCTCCCAGCTTTTCCATATCCTTTTCCAGACGGCTGACGGAGTTGGAGGAGCTGGGACTTATGACATATACACGGCCCTCCTCCCGGAGCTTCTCCAGCTCGTCGCACTCCCGGTTGTATCTGCCGTCACTGCCGGCAATAGCCTGGGCCAGGGCCGGTGAACTCTTGTAAAAGCGCCGGGCCATAGCCGAGGCTCTGCCGTTCTTCCTCTTGCGGAAAGAGGCGGGCCGGGTACGCACCACCACTATCTTCTCGTAGCCCTCATCCAGAGCCCAACGGAAGGGAATGTTCAGAGAGCAGCCCCCGTCCAGACAGGGGATGCCGTCCACCGTCACCGGGTGGGACACATAGGGCATGGATGCGGAAGCCTGTACAGCCTTCAGTATATCTTGGCAGAGACCCTTCTCAAAAAACTCCGGCCGGCCGGTGAGACAGTTGGTGGCCACTGCCACCAGACGTCTGTCTTCCCGGTCAAAAGCTTCTCTGTTCAGCGGATCACTTTTGTCGTATTCTTCCAGCACGAAATTAAAGCCTATGATACCCCGGTTGGAGCGGTAGGCATGGATGCCCACATATCTGGGGTCCCGGCGAAACTGGAGGTTTATCCTGGCGGAGCGGCCTATCTGGCCGGAGACGTAGTTCATACCGTTAAGGGCACCGGCGGACACACCAATGGTGCACTGCATGTTTATATCTGCTTCCATCAGGGCGTCCAGCACCCCGGAGGTATAGACCCCACGGAAGGCCCCGCCCTCCAGAACTATGCAGCCGCTGCACAGCTTATCCGAGGCCTGGCCCCGGGGCAGATGTTCTATGCCTGAAAACACAGGTGTTTTGGTCATATGTAAGTTTCCCCTGTCGTCTTGAAAGATCCGGTCCGAACTCCGGGAAGCCCAGGCTCCCCGGCACGAATACAGTAAATTATATTCCACTGAGGCAAAAAGGTCAACAAGGCCGGGCTGCTCAAAAGCTTAAAGTTTTCTTAACCTTAGCCCGCCCTTTGCTAAAAAATCCGGCAACCTTTCCTGAATTTGAATAAATCGGCGGAATTATAGACCGGAAGAGCCGGAAGAAGGGCGAAACTGCAAGTCAATAAATATAAAAAGGCATGTGCCCGATCCGGACGCATGCCTTTTGAAAATGTTGTAAGTCTCAGGCTTCCACCTGGTTGGCCTTCTTCATAACACGGATGGAGATGAGACCCATTATCACAAGGAAGATGGGGGAGATGAGAAGGCAGACAATGGGCTCTCCGCCAAAGGACTCGATGAGGCTTATATAGGGGGTGCCTATGAAAGCGCCGATATTCAGAGCGGAGAGGGTGATGCTGGAGGCCAGAAAGGAGCGCTGAGGGGGAACCTGGCGGTAGTAGGCGTTATTGCAGGAGGGCAGGATGCAGGTGGATGCAAAGCCGCCCACTGCCAGGAAGAAGCAGACCATGGCATAGCTGCCGGCAAAGTATATGCCCAGCAGGCTCACGGCGATGCCAAAAAGGGAGAAGCAGAGCATAACGTTCTTCATCCGCTTTGACAGCACGCCGAAGACCACACCGGCAAACAGGGAAGCCACGCTGTAGAAGGTCATTGCATATCCAACGGAGACGGAGTCGCCCAGATTCCGGCCGATGACGACCTGGCCGATGGTGAGGAACATGGGGTAGAAGAACACCATGTAGCCGCCGGTAAAGAGGCTGAACACCCATACGCTGGCGGGCATGGCCTTGATGGACTCCCAGAGAGTCTCGTCCTTGCCCAGACTGCTGTCCTCGCCGCCGATGGCGCTGCGGTCGTCCCTGTCCAGCTTGAACTTGGGGCAGAGGAACAGGACTACCAGGAAGGGGATGAAGCTCCAGGCGTAGATGAGGAAGCTGTAATTCCACTTGACCTCGCAAAGGTAGCCAACCACCACCTGAGCCACCATGTTAGTAACATACTGGGCGGTGAGGGCCCAGCCCATGGTGGACTCACGGAGAGCCTCGTTGGTGACAAGCTTGAAGCTCATGGAGATGCACAGGCCCTGCATGATGCCGTAGCCTATGCCGAAGGCAAAACGGCCAAGAAGCAGAACCGCAAAGCTGCCGTCACCGGTGAAGGCGGGCATGACGCCGCCTATGGCGTGGAAGCCTATGCCGATGAGCATCATGGTTTTCAGGGTGACTCTGCGGTTGACCAGAGCACCGGCTACTATGGTGAACACCACGGCGCAGAGGTTGGGGATGTTGTTCACAAGGGTTATAAGGCTGTAGGGGACATCGGGGAAAGTTTCGGAAATGTTGACCAGAGCCGAGGTGCACCAGTCGGCACCGGCGGCGGAAGTGTTTGCTATAAGACAGACTATAAGTCCTATAAGGGCCCGCTTCTTTTCTTTATTGGTATCCATTTTCTTCTCCTTATTATTTTAGTGAGAGGAGTTCGCCGCCGTTATATTCGGCGAACATCGGAAACACTTTGAATTTGCCCAAAATCTGCCGGGGTAATTACTTGTCGGCCTTGATGGCCTTCAGAATGATAAAGGTGACCACAGCCATCACAAGGCAGGCCACGGCGGTAAAGCTATAGCGGAAGCTGACGGTGCTGCCGAAGAGACTGGTAATGTTGGTAATGACCAGGGAGGAGGCGAAGGTGCCTATCTGGCCGCCGATGTGGGCCACGGAACAGGCCATGGCGGCTGCGGCCACGGCGTTGTCATTGGTTATGGAGAGCATTGACTGGGGGATATCCCAGCTGATGGAGCAGCCTACTATCACTGCACCCACCATAACAGCCACTATACCGTCGGCAGCAATGGTGATGAACATACCGATGGCCATGAGCACGAAGGCAGCGCAGAAGGTGTAGGTCTTGAATATCTTGTTTACAAAGCCGAAGGTGGCGCCGCCTAACATATTGCGGGAATACAACAACGTTACCGAACAGATTGCAGAGATGAAGCTCCAGAACAATCAGACCCTGAACGTCTATATCCCAACGGGAATGATAAACGTCTTCCCCTTTGAAGATTTTGGCAGCTTCAGGCAGCTCCATCCAAAGATAAATGTGAATCTCCAGCAGGCCTCCGACACCGAATGTGAAAATGCCCTGGTGAGCGGGAAGGCAGACGTGGCCTTCTGCGCCCTGCCACTGGACCCGGAGATGTTTACCGTCCATGCAAAGAAGAGCCAGCCGGTGTATTTCCTGCTGTCCAGAAACAATCCCCTGTCCAGGTTTAAAAGTCTGAATGTAAATCAGCTGCGCAAGGAACGCTTCATAACCATAGATGCGGAGAACAAATGCGGGAACGATTTTGTCTCCCGCTGCCAGAAGGCGGGCTTCATGCCCAACGTGTATATGCGCAGCTCGGACACCCAGCTGATATACGGGCTGTGCCAGAAAAACGGCGGCATAAGCTTCCTGGTTGGCGAACCGGTGGACATTCCCGAGGGACTGGCCGTTATCCCGGAGGACCCTCCCAACGTTTGGGAGGTGGCCATAGCTACTCTGACCTATCGTAAGCCCTCAGAGGCGGCAGAGGAATTTATCCGTTTCTTTCAGAACTGGTAATGCAGCGGAGCACCTCACCGACAGAATAAAAATTAGAAGGAAAACAGGCGCTGTAATTTCCCAAAAAGGGAAATTACAGCGCCTGTCAATGTATATAGTCTTAATTTTTATTCATAAGATCAAAGGACAGGGAAACGGAGGTAACATATAAGCCGGATGATTCATAGGATAAGAAAAAACGCTAAGCGGAGGTTTGGGACATTATGAATTGCAATAAAAACAAGGGCGGATGTCCGGACTGCTGTATACCCTGCCAGCGTATCTGCCTAGTAACCGGGCCGGCCGGTCCTATGGGCCCGGCGGGAGACCCGGGCCCAACAGGCCCTGCCGGGGCCACCGGCGCCACAGGAGCTACAGGACCCACCGGAGCCCAGGGTGACATAGGTCCTGCCGGGCCTGCGGGCCCTATGGGAGCTGCCGGACCTACGGGAGCAACCGGCCCCACAGGGGCCCAGGGTCCGGCCGGACCCACCGGACCAACCGGTCCTGAGGGACCGGAAGGTCCTGCCGGAGTTCAGGGTCCTGTGGGACCACAGGGGCCCATGGGAATTCAGGGCCTGACGGGAGACACCGGACCCGTCGGGGCTGGCGGAGCAACCGGACCTACCGGAGCTGAGGGGCCCACCGGCCCAACCGGGCCAACCGGGGCCACAGGTCCAACCGGGCCTATGGGACCCACCGGCCCTGCAGGTCCTGCCGGAGCCGACGGCCCAACCGGGGCCACGGGGGCTACGGGGAGTATAGAGGCCAATCCCTACGACCTTTATGTCCAGGCAGCTGCTGCACCGGGGGGAGATGGCAGCCAGACCGCTCCCTTTCAGACCATCCAGGAGGCTCTGGCTGAGGCACTGCCCAACGGGGTCATAAATGTGCTCCCAGGCACCTATCCCATCAGCCAGCAGTTGAATGTCAGCACGCCGGGCCTGACCATCAAGGGCCGGGCCGGGGCGATGATACTGCTCCAGGCGGCGGTGGTACCCTTCCTGCTCAGCAGCGACGACAGCACCATAGACGGACTGACCATGACCAGCGACAATCCCTATCCCGTGGAGTTTATCCAGACTTCAGGGGACAGTAACCAGATTCTGAACTGTACTATCTATGGCCCGGAGCAGGCGGGAGACTCCTCCACATGGGTGGTGAACAGGGGCCTTGTGACTCAGGGGAGCAGCACTAATTTACTGGTGAGGAACAATATCTTCTACTCTCTGCGCCAGCCTGCCTATCTGAACCCCGGCTCCACCGGGAGCATCATTTACAATGTGGTATTCAACACCCGGGGCTACGTGGTGGACCGGGCATTGTTCCTGTTCTCCGGCAACTCCTGGGGCATACCGGAAAATGCAGTGGATATTGCCCTGCTTTCCGGCACCACCAGCGGGGCTCCCTACGATCCCCTCACCGCTCTGGAAGAGAGCAACAGCAGCGCCACTGTCAGTGACCAGAGGTAGAGCATAGTATACTTCAAGAGTAAAATGAATTTTTATTTGAAATAAAATGAATAGGACTCGGCTGAGGGGCAGAAAGAAAAAGGAAGGTATCTATATATGATAAGTATAAGCCTGTGCATGATAGTGCGGGACGAGGAAGAGGTGCTGGCGCGCTGCCTTGACAGCGTCCTGCCGGCAGTGGATGAGATAGTTATAGTGGATACCGGCTCCCGGGACAGGACAAAGGAGATAGCTGCACGATACACAGATAAGCTCTACGACTTTGAGTGGTGCGACGATTTTTCCGCTGCAAGAAATTATGCCTTTTCCAAGGGAAGCATGGACTACCTTATGTGGCTGGACGCCGACGATGTGCTGCCACGGTCCAGTCTCCAGGTCCTGCTGGATTTGAAGAAAAGCCTGGACCCTCAGGTCACGGTGGTAATGATGCCCTATAATGTAGCCTTTGATGAACGGGGACGCCCCAGCTTTACCTATGAAAGGGAAAGACTTATAAAAAACGGCGTCGGCTTTCAATGGAAGGGGGCGGTGCACGAGGCCATTGCCCCCAGAGGTAAGATACTTCGCAGCAATGTGGTGGTTGAACACAAAAAAATAAAGCCCGGAGACCCGGACAGAAATCTGCTAATTTACGAAAAACAGCTGGCGGAAGGACTGAAAATGGGTCCCCGGGAACGCTTCTACTATGCCCGGGAGTTGTTTTATCATGAGCGCTATGAGCAGGCCATAGAGGAATTTGAAAACTTCCTGGCCAGGCCGGACGCATGGCTGGAAAACCGCCTGGACGCCTTGCGGATGGAGGCCATGTGCTATGACCTGCTGGGCAAACCAAATGAGGCCCTGCAAGCCCTGCTGAGAAGTTTGGCTGAGGACATACCCAGGGCGGAGATATGCTGCGATATAGGCAGGCATTTTATTGACAGAAAGAACTACAGAGCGGCGGCATTCTGGTATGAGACGGCGGCCTCCCGGGAGAAGACCACCCAGGGAGGCGCCTTTATAAATCAGGATTGCTATGACTATATCCCCTATGTCCAGCTGTGCGTCTGTTATTACTGGCTGGGGGAAAAGGAGCTGGCAAAAAAATATCACAGGCTGGCTAAAGAGCTTAAACCCGAGGACCCAGCCGTAAAATATAACGAGCCTATAATAGCCGCTATGTAATAAGGATACGAGTTAAGAATGTGGGAGTCCTGTATAGACATCCTTGCTGCTCCTGCCCGGCTGCTCAGACAGTAAGCCGTAGACAGACAACATCGGAGCATTGATTTTGAATACGTGAGACTATCCCAAAATTTGTGAAGACCTCCTGCGTGGTGTAGAATAGAAGCACCGCACAGGAGGTTTTACATATGG
>CALWYF010000061.1 GCA_944385705.1 uncultured Oscillospiraceae bacterium
CCGGACGCAATCGACACCGTCCTTTCCCACTACGCCGGATATATCCGCTACTTTTCCAAAGTACACGGGCAGGTCAACGCCGAGGTTGAGGAATATGTGAAGCAACAGCTAATTGCCGCGCTATTCAAGTTTCGCTTTGACCGATAGATTGAAAAACTGAATACCAACTGTCATTAGCTATGTACTCCTTTATGTAGAATACTATCAACTATTGCAGAATTTTGCCGTGAAATGGAATAAAATTCCGTAAATGGTAATTTAATTACAAATTGGATAAATAAAGACCACCTCTTTCCTTTACGGCTGAGGTGGTCTTTTTTTAGTTTTTGGGCAGATATGCCCTAGCCACGATTCCGAAAAAGGTGATGGAAATCGTTACTTCCATGCCGTCTCCAGTTCGTACAGCTCTCCTTTGGTCGGAGTGGGGAGATTCGAACTCCCGGCCTCATGGACCCGAACCATGCGCGCTACCAACTGCGCTACACCCCGAAATCACATATTCACTTTCACCGGCAAGGCAGCTCAGCTTAACCTGAGTATCTGTAAACCTCGCTGCACAGCCATTATATTATAATTATCAGGGCCGCCCTTGTCAAGTAAAAGATACCTCATATCTTCCCATCCCCGGCAATATATATATTTTCAGGGGGTGGCGCAATGCGGGAATACAAAATATATCTGGCTTCGGCGCTTTTTATATGCCTCAGCGCCGTAAAGCTGTGCTTCCCCCAGATTCCGGCGCAGCTGCGCCGGGAAACTGCGGAGATTCTGTGCAGTGAAAGGGATTACGGCGCTACGGTACAGGCCCTGGGTCGTTCCCTGGCCCAGGGCCGGCTGGAAGACCGGCTGGTCCAGGTTCTGGAATATATCGGCCCCCATGGCGGCCAGTCCATTCCCTCTCAGGAGTCCCTGAACACGCCCATAGTCTCTGACACCGGGGACGCGGATTTGGAAGATCGGGAGTCTGATACCCTACAGGCAGTAGAAGATCCACTTCCAGACAATGTTTCCCTGGATGTTCCCCGGCTCCCCTTTGAGTATTCCTGTCCCGTGACGGGGACTGTAAGCTCCTGCTTCGGGTCCAGGGAAGACCCTCTGGACAGTGAGCCCGGCTTTCATTACGGCACGGACTTCGCCGCCGACAGCGGGGACGGTGTACTGGCTTTCGCCCAAGGTGTGGTAAGCGCTGCCGGGACAGATGAGGGTTACGGCAATTACTGCATTATTGAGCACTCCGAGGGCTATTCGACGCTGTATGCCCACCTCAGCGAATGTGTGGTCCGGGAAGGCCAGGAGGTGGAAATGGGGCAGCTCATCGGCTACGTGGGTCAGACCGGCAGAGCCACCGGCCCTCATCTGCACTTTGAACTGAGCTGTAACGGCATGTATCTGGACCCGGAGAATTATCTATGAACAATGAGCGCTTTAGTGTGGGCACCGGAGCAATTTTGCTGGCTGCCCTGATATATTTTGTTGCCGACCTGGACAAGATACTGGCCCTGCTGGTGCCGGTACTTGTGCATGAGCTGGGTCATGTGTTCACTATCAGGCTGCTGGGTCTGCGCATAAATGGCTTTCGGGTGGAGCTGAAAGGCTTCTGCATCCGCTACTGCGGCGAGGCCGGGGCCATGGGCCACGCTCTTGCGGCAGCCGCCGGACCGCTGTGGGGGCTTATATACGCCATGACAGCCTCTTTTTTGGCGCGGCACTACGGCAGCTCCTGGCTGGAGCTGAGCGCAGGAGTCAGCCTGCTGCTGTCTCTGTTTAACCTTTTGCCCGCTCTGCCTCTGGACGGCGGACGGGTGCTGTACGCTCTTGCCTCTCCCTTTTTTGGAGAGGCGGCTGCAGCTAAAATGGTCAATATCTCCAGTCTGGCGGTGGGGGCGGCGCTTCTGGCCATGGGAGCATATCTAATGTTCAATGGCTGCGGTCTGGCAATGGAGCTGGCTGCAGTCTGGCTGCTGGCCTATACCGGGCTGGACATAAACCGGCAGAAGCAAAGGGAGATAATATGAAACGGGGTGCGGAGAACCGCACCCAGCTTGTCAAAAAAGTCTTCCCAGACTTTTTTGACTGCGCTTTTCCCGCCAAGCATTTTGCCAGAGGCAAAATGCTGCTGCGCCCGAAAATTCTTGAAAATCAAGGCTTTTCTGTGGCGGACTATCGAAACGCGAGGCGGGCCTTGCCCCCTCGCGCTCCCCCGCTGCTCTATTAATTTGGACTAAAGCATGGTTTTTTGACAGTTTCAGGGGTGCGGAAAACCGCACCCCATAGTTATCATTTCTTTCTTTACTGTGCGTTTATGTTGGACAGGGCCAGCTCATTCTCTCCCAGCACTACTACCTTCAGCGGAGTGGTCTGGGCAGGCACGCTCTTGGTAGCCGCATCGTAGAACACAAGCAGGTCCATATTCTCCAGAGCAGCCTGGGTCTTGGCGTCATCCCGATCCACAACGTTCACACTGTCATCAATAGTCAGAGTCAGGGTCTCACCAGCGCCGGTAAGCATTCCCTCCCCATCCATAATAAAAGTATCGGCCCAGGTAAAGCAAGGCTTTTCAGCTGATGCATTCTCAATGATAATTATTTCTGCCTGGAACTGGGGAGGCATTATCATAGGGGTTGGAGTATAAATGCCGGTATAGACGGTGATAAGGTCCCCTTTCTTCAAATCGCTAAGAGAAAGTTTGTTGCCCTGAGCATCATAGACAAGTGTATCCTGGCTGGGCACAAAGTTAATGGTATTTTCAAAATCGTCTGCTGCATTCACATCAGTAGTGGTCTGGATCATTTCATCACCTATTTCCACCACAGTGGCCTGGTTGACAGCGTAGCTGGCATAGGGTCCCGGCTGAAGTGCTTCGCTGTTTTCATCGACAAGAGCCTCGCCCTGGTCAGAGTTATCGGTCTGGTCAGGAGTTTCTGTAGCCGCAGGAATCTCAGTCTGAGCAGGTGTTACAGTAGGCTGGGCGGAAGTGCTGCCGCAGCCTGCGCTCAAGAGAGCAGCTATCAAGATAAGGGCAATAACAGATTTTTTCATTTTGTTTGTGTGTTCCTTTTCTTTTAAAGTTTATTTTTTCAGCGGGAGGTGAGCTCGATTTCCTCTCCGGCTTACGCAGTATTAGACTGCAGGTTTTCATTATTGTTCCTGTACAAATTGTAAAAAAACTGTGCACCCGTTATGAACGAGTGCACAGTTTTCGATATATCAATTTACCGGCTTCAGGCTCAGTCATCCTCAAAGGTCCTGATGGGCTTTCTCTTGTGTTCGCTGCCCCGGTGCATACGATCGATTATAGCCATGGCTTTTTCATTGGTATGCCCGGTGAGGAGGAACTCGTCCAGGTCGGCATATTTGAATCCCATTTCCTGTTCGTCGGTCTGCCCGTCAAAGAGTCCGGCAGAGGGGGCTTTGTCAATAATGCAGGAAGGAGCATTCAGATAGCGGAGAAACTCAAAAATCTCTGTGACAGTCAAGTCGCCGATGGGGTTGAAGTCATGAGCCCCGTCGCCCCATTTGGTGAAGTAGCCCACATAGGCCTCACTGCGGTTGCCGGTGCCTGCCACCAGGCGTCCCTCGCTGGCGGCGACGGCATAGAGAGTGGTCATGCGCAGACGGGGAGCTATATTCACATCCGCCATTTTGCTGACTTCGGTTACGGAGCCCAGCTGGGTGAGCATGGCCTCCTTCACGGGAGTGAGGTCGATGGTCCGGGTCTCGATATTAAACTGCTTTGCAACAGTCTCCCCGTCCTTGGCATCCAGCTCATAGTTTCTTCTGGATGAGCAGGGCATGATGAGACCCACGGTATTGTCGCAGGCGGCTTTGCAGATGATGCCCACCAGGGCAGAGTCCTTGCCGCCGCTGTTGCCGTACACGATGCCCTTTGCTCCGCTCTCGGCCAGCAGTTCTTTTACGAACGCAACTCTGTTTTCAAATTCCTTTTTGTAGTCTCTCATTGTATTCTCCTTTCCTCCGGGCAGAGCCCGGACACAGGATACGGCTCAGAACATTTTTATATACTCGTCCCGGCCTGCTCCCACAGACACATACTTTATGGGGCAGCCCACGGCCTTCTCCAAATATCTGATATAATCCAGAGCAGCCTTGGGCAGGTCCTCAACCTTGCGGCAGCCGGATACATCGCCAAAGCCCTCCACATACTCTATTATGGGCTTTGCCCTCTCCAGCCGGTCTCCGGAGGGGAAGTTCTCGGTGCGTACGCCATCCACATCGTAGGCTACGCAAACAGGGATCTTGTCCAGGTAGGACAGCACGTCCAACTTAGTCAGGGCTATGGCGTCGGCACCCTGCACCTGTACACCATAGCGGGAAGCGGGCACATCGAAGGGGCCCACTCTTCTGGGGCGGCCTGTAGCAGCGCCATACTCTCCGCCGGCAGCTCTCAGCTTTTCCGCATCTTCGCCGAACATCTCGGCAGTGAAGGGGCCTTCGCCCACACAGGTGGAATAGGCCTTCATTATACCCACGGTCTCGTCCAGCTTTTTGCCGGGGATGCCTGCGCCGGTGGTGGCGTAGGAGGCCAGAGTCTGTGAAGAGGATGTGTAGGGGTAGATGCCGAAGTCAATGTCTCTCAGGGCGCCCAGCTGGGCCTCAAACATGATGTTCTTTCCCTGAGCCACTGCCTCATTCAGGTAAGTCACCACATCGGTGACATAGGGCAGAACCTTGGTACCGTAGTTTCTCAGCCAATCCATTATCTCGTCGGCCTTTATAGGCTCATGGCCGTAGCCGATGACTGTGATGTTCTTCCACTCCACGATATCCTTTACCTTGTTTTCAAGGCTGTCCATATCGTAAAGGTCCTCCATGCGTATGCCTTTTTTGCTGTACTTGTCGGAATACACGGGAGCAATGCCCCGGCGTGTGGAGCCGAACTTCTTGTCCGCAAGGCGCTCCTCTTCCATCACATCCTGAAGCCGGTGGTAAGGCAGGCAGATGATGGCCTTTTCACTGATCTTTAGGTTATCGGGAGTTATGGATATCCCTTTCTCGGTGAGGCGGCCTATCTCCCCCACCAGATGCTCGATGTCCACCACCATGCCGTTTCCCATGACATTCACGGTAGTCTCCCTGAGTATGCCGGAGGGCAGCAGATTCAGAATAAAGGTACCCCTGTCATTGACCACAGTGTGGCCGGCATTGTTGCCGCCCTGATAGCGGCATATCACGTCAAAGTCGGAGCTCAGCAGGTCCACCATACGGCCCTTGCCTTCGTCTCCCCAGTTGATTCCAACGATTGCGCTCAGCATTTAGATTATCCCCTTTTATTTATACATTTATATTTGCGTTGATTTTTTCTTCAAGAAAAGCCTTGTTGTCCTCCAGCAGCTGCCGCACTTCCTTCACATAGCTCTCGGTCTGTTCCACGGCCATGCCGGTAAAGCAGCTGTCGGCAATTATCTCATCCAGCTCTCTGCGGCTGAGTTTGAACACAGGGTCGGCGGCTATGCGGTCCAGAAGGTCGTTGGAGGCTCCCTCCTGCTTGATTGCCTTGCCTGCGGCCACAGAGTGCTCCCGAATGGCCTCGTGAAGAGTCTGGCGGTCTCCGCCGTTCTTGACGCAGTACATGAGAATATTCTCCGTTGCGAAGAAGGGCAGCTCCTCATTCCAGTGCTTCTCTATGACCTTGGGGTATACCTTGACTCCGCTGATAACATTTATATACAAAGTCAGGATGCCGTCCACGGCCAGGAAGGCCTCGGGTATGCTTATGCGCCGGTTGGCGGAGTCGTCCAGAGTGCGCTCCAGCCATTGGGTCCCGGCGGTCATGGCCGGGTTCATGGTGTCGGCAATAACGAACTTTGCAAGAGAGGCAATACGCTCGCTGCGCATGGGGTTGCGCTTGTAGGCCATGGCGGAGGAGCCTACCTGCCCTTCCTCAAAGGGCTCGTCAAACTCCTTGAGATGGGACAGGAGCCTGATGTCGCTGGAGAATTTCTGGGCGCTCTGGGCTATGCCGGAGAGCACGGACAGGGTGAAGTAATCCACCTTACGGGTATAGGTCTGGCCGCTGACGGCATAGGCGCCGGTAAAGCCGGCCTTCTCCACCACCTTTTTCTCCAGAGCTTTGACCTTCTCCCCGTCGCCCCCGAAGAGCTCCAGGAAGCTGGCCCCGGTGCCGGTGGTGCCCCGGCAGCCCAGAAGCTTCAGATTGTCAAGGCAGAAGTCCAGCCGCTCCAGGTCCAGCACCAGATCCTGCATCCACAATGTGGCCCTCTTTCCCACGGTGGTGGGCTGGGCGGCCTGAAAGTGGGTGTAGGCCAGGGTGGGCAGGTCTTTGTATTTTTCCGCAAAGTCCGCTACGGCGGAAATGGCGTTCAAAAGCAGAGTTCGTATCCGCCTCAGGGCATCTCTTTGAAGAATCAAATCGGTATTGTCACCCACATAGCAGCTGGTGGCTCCCAGATGGATGATGGGCTTTGCCTTGGGGCAGGCAAGGCCAAAGGTATAGATATGGGCCATGACGTCGTGGCGCACCTCTGCCTCCCTCTTGCGAGCGGTCTCATAGTCTATATCATAGATGTGGGCGCGCATCTCGTCTATCTGTTCCTGGCTTATATCCAATCCCAGCTCCTTCTCGCTCTCTGCCAGTATGACCCAGAGTTTGCGCCAGGTGGAAAACTTCCTGTCGTCGGAGAATATCTCCTGCATCTCCCTGCTGGCATAGCGCTGGCACAAGGGATTGTCATATCTGTCCTTCAATACCATGTCCTCCTTAGTCTATTCTACGGTGACTGATTTTGCCAAATTCTTGGGTTTATCTATATCGCAGCCCTTGGCTTTTGCCACATAGTAGGCAAAAAGCTGCAAGGGGACGATTTCGGGAATGGGCATGAGCAGCTCGTCGGTCTCCGGCACCAGCAGCACCTGGTCTGCTTCGGTAAAGATACGCTTCTGGCTCTCTGTGGCCAGGGCCAGGACCTGGGCGCCCCGGGCCTTTACTTCCTTTATGTTGCTCATGAGCTTATCAAAAAGGGCGTTATGGCAGGCCAGGGCCACAACCAGCTGATCCTCGTCTATAAGGGCGATAGTGCCGTGTTTTAGCTCTCCGGCGGCATAGGCCTCCGAGTGGACATAGCTTATCTCCTTGAGTTTCAGGGAGGCTTCCATAGCCACTGCATAATCCAGGTTACGGCCTATGTAAAACAGGGAAGTTTTTTTATAATACTTTCCGGCCAGCTTCTCCACCCGGCGGTTCAGGTCGATAGCCCGCTGGCAGCGCTCCGGCAGAGCGCATATGCCCCGCACCAGCTGCTTATACCTCTTGTCGTCCAGACGGCCCAGCGTTCTGGCAATATATACCGCCAGAAGCTCCAACACGGCAATCTGGGTGGTGTAGCCCTTGGTGGTGGCTACGGCAATCTCCGGGCCTGCCCAGGTGTAAAGCACGCTGTCGGCCAGTTTTGCCACGGTGCTTCCCACCACGTTTACTATAGCCAGAGTTTTGGCTCCAAGAGACTTGCACTCCTTCAGTGCGGCAATGGTGTCCGCCGTCTCTCCCGACTGGGAAATTACCACCAGCAGAGTGTGCCCGTCGATAATGGGATTGCTGTAGCGCAGTTCACTGGCCAGCTCCGCCCTGGTGGGTATGCGGCAGAGCTCTTCCATGATGTAACGGCCCACATAGCCGGCATGGTAGGCGGAGCCGCATGCGGTTATGACGATCTGGTTTATATCCTTCAGCTCATCGGCGCCGAGCTGGAATCCCTCCAGAATTATCTCCCCGTTTTTCACTCTGGGCTCTATAGTGGCCTTCAGTGCTCTGGGCTGCTCCATTATCTCCTTGAGCATGAAGTGCTCGTAGCCGCCCTTTTCCGCCGCCTCGGTGTTCCACAGCACCTGAGACAGGGGCTTGGATATCTCCCTGCCTGCCGGGTCATACACAGTTATTTTATCCGGTGTCAGGGAGGCAAACTCCCCGTCCTCCAGATAGATCACCGTGCGGGTATGGCCTATGAGGGCGGTAACGTCGGAAGCAAAGAAATTCTCCCCTGCGCCTACGCCCAGGATAAGGGGACTGGCGTTTTTCACCGCTATCAGCTCTCCGGGCTTCTCGTCGCAGAGAACGCCCAGGGCATAGGAACCCTCCAGCCGGGCGACAGTCTTCATCACAGCCCGCTTCAGGTCACCAGTATAATACATATCCAGCAAATGCACAACCACTTCCGTGTCTGTTTCGCTGTAAAAAATGAAGCCTTTTGCAGTGAGTTCCTCCCGCAGCTGAGCGTAATTCTCGATTATGCCGTTGTGGACAACGGCAAAGTGCCCGTCGTTGGAGATATGGGGGTGAGCGTTGGTAACGGTGGGGGCCCCATGGGTGGCCCAGCGGGTGTGGCCTATGCCGCAGTTGCCGGGCATGGTCTTTCCGCCATCGGTCATCTTTACAAGGTTCTCCAGATAGCCGCTGCACTTTTCCGTGCGTATCTTTCCCTCATACTCCACGGCTATGCCTGCCGAGTCATAGCCCCGGTACTCCAGACGCTTCAGCCCCTCCAAAAGCACCGGAGCCGCCTGCTGGGGACCTGTAAAGCCTACTATGCCGCACATAAGACATTCCTCCTTTATTTATAATCTATGCCCTTTTCAGGCCTTCTCCTTCTGCTCCAGAGCGGCTTTTATAAAGCCGAGGAACAGCGGATGGGCCTTATTGGGCCGGGACTTGAACTCCGGGTGGAACTGTACCCCCACAAAGAAGGGCCGGTCACTGAGCTCCACCGTCTCCACCAGCCTGCCGTCGGGGCTCAGGCCGGAGAGCCGGAGGCCGCAGGACTTGAGCTGCTCCCGGAAGTCGTTGTTGAACTCATAGCGGTGCCGGTGCCTCTCGGAGATCTGCTCCCTGCCGTAGCAGCGCTCCATGGTGCTCCCCGGGGCTATAACGCAGGGATAGGCCCCCAGACGCAGAGTACCGCCCTTGTCTATATTCTCGCTCTGGCCGGGCATGAAGTCGATCACCTTGTGGCGGCAGAGTTCGTCAAACTCCCCGGAGTTTGCGTCGGCTATGCCGGCCACGTGGCGGGCAAATTCTATCACCGCCACCTGCATGCCAAGGCAGATGCCAAAGTAAGGCACCAGGTTTTCCCTGGCATATTGGGCGGCAAGTATCATGCCCTCTATGCCACGGCCTCCGAAACCGCCGGGAACTATTATACCGTCCAGATCCGCCAGCTTTTCCCGGCAGTTGTCCGCCGTGATGTTCTCCGAATCTATCCATTCGATATCTATCTTTGAATCCAGTTCATAGCCCGCATGGCGCAGAGCCTCCGCCACGGAGAGATAGGCGTCGTGGAGCTGCACATACTTGCCCACAAGGCCTATGCGCACCTCCTTTTCCCGGTGCTTTATTCTGTCCACCAGGGCCGTCCACTCCCTCAGATCCGGCTGGGGAGTCTCTATGCCCAGCTCCCGGCAGACCACGGAGGAGAAGCCCGCCTTTTCCAGCATCAGCGGGGCCTCATAGAGATTCGGCAGGGTGATGTTTTCAATGACACAGTCCGGCTTGACATTACAGAACATGGATATCTTTTTGAATATCCCGTCCTCCAGGGGTTCATCGCAGCGGAGGATTATTATATTGGGGCTGATGCCCATTCCCTGCAGCTCCTTTACCGAGTGCTGGGTGGGCTTGGATTTGTGCTCGTCGGAGCCTCTCAGAAAAGGCACCAGCGTCACATGGATGAAAAGGCTGTTCTCTCTCCCCACTTCCAGAGATATCTGCCGGGCCGCCTCCAGGAAGGGCTGGGACTCGATATCGCCGATGGTGCCGCCTATCTCGGTTATCACCACGTCTGCGTCGGTCTGTTCTCCCACCCGGTAGACAAAGTCCTTTATCTCGTTGGTTATGTGGGGTATGACCTGGACGGTAGAGCCCAGATACTCGCCCCGGCGCTCCTTGTTCAGCACGTTCCAATACACCTTGCCGGTGGTGAGGTTGGAAAAGCGGTTCAGATCCTCGTCTATGAACCTCTCGTAATGGCCCAGGTCCAGGTCCGTCTCCGCCCCGTCCTCAGTGACGTAGACCTCCCCGTGCTGGTAGGGACTCATGGTGCCGGGGTCCACGTTTATGTATGGGTCCAGCTTCTGGGCCGCTACCTTCAGGCCTCTGGCCTTCAGAAGCCTTCCCAGGGAAGCCGCGGTTATTCCCTTGCCCAGGCCGGACACCACGCCGCCGGTGACAAAAATATATTTTTTCATACTCTCCGCCTCTCTATCTGTAATATCCTATTCATAGGTCTTTATCACGTTCTCGGCCATCTGCCGCTTGCTTATCCTCAGGTCCATGGCCTGCTTTTCTATATATCGCTGGGCCTCTGCCTCGGTCATACTCAGGCACTCTATCAGCAGCCACTTGGCGTGGTTCACCGTACGTATCTCTTCGATTTTTTCCTCCACCGTCTGCTGTTTGCCTTCCAGCCTTCTCATTCGCTCCCTGGCTGTACAGAGTATTTTCAGATACTGGCTCAGCAGTTGGGAGGATGTTGGCTTGGAGAGGGTGAACACCCCTTGTTCCATGACCTCGCTGTATACCTCATTATATATATCGCTCTTCACCAGCAGCAGCACCGCCGCCGGACTGTCGGTGCAGATATCCACCGCCAGTCGGGAGCCCAGGTCATCAGGCAGCGGAGCATTGATTATCACTATATCGAAGCTGCGCTCCAGCAGCTCCCGCCTGGCCGAGGCCACGCTGCCCACGGTGGACACCGGCCAGTATTCGCTCACCGGCAGCAGGGAGGCCATGGCAGTGTTAAAGTTCTGGGATGCCGAAACTATAAGTACGCTGTAGGTCCGCTCCTGGAATATCAATGGCTCCACCTCCCTTGCCCTATTCTCAGTTCAGCGGCAATATATATTGATAAGCTCCTCCGGCAGCCGCTCCCTCACCAGAGAGCAGTTCAAAGCCGCCGCCTTGGCTTCCTCCAGATTCTCCGGCAGCCTTCTGAATTTTGCCAGCACCTGGGCCGGGGCAGAAAACAGATTGATGTCCGCACACTCAGGCAGCTGCATCTTTTTCTCTATCCCCTCCAGGCCCGCATATATCAGCAGGGCAAAGGCCAGATAGGGGTTTGCCTCCGGGTCGGGAGAGCGCAGCTCCGCCCGTTTGAACTCCCCCTCCGCCGCAGGAATGCGGATGAGCTGGGAGCGGTTCTGGCTGGACCAGGACACATAGCCGGGGGCCTTGCTTCCCCCCAGGCGTTCATAAGATTCGGGGCAAGGGTTCAGAAATGCGGTAATGCCCTCTATCCTGTCCATGATGCCCGCTATTGCCATGGACATGCAGTCCTCCCCACTGCGGCAGCGCACGGCAAAATTCACGTGCATGCCGCTGCCCGCCTTGTCTTTCAAGGGCTTGGGGCTGAAGTCCGCCGTCAGGCCGTTTCTGGCAGCCGCAGTCCTGACTATGGATTTGAAAATCACGGCATTGTCCGCCGCAGCCACGGCTCCGGCATAGCGGAAGTCTATCTCGTTTTGCCCGGGTCCCTCCTCATGGTGGGAGCTCTCAGGGAGTATACCCATCTCCTCCATCATCAGGCAGATCTCCCGGCGCACCGTCTCCCCCTTGTCCTCTGGGGCAATGTCCATGTATCCGGCCTGGTCGTGGGGAATTTTTGTGGGCTCTCCCTGAATATCATTTTTAAATAGGTAGAACTCCATCTCAGGGCCGAAGGTAAATACCGCTCCCTTTCCGGCGGCCTCAGCCGCCGCCTTTTTCAGCAGAGCTCTGGTGTCACACTCAAAGGGGGTCCCGTCGGGATAGGAAATGTTGCAGAACATTCTCACCACCTTGCCTGTCTCCGGCCGCCAGGGCAGCAGAGTCAGGGTGGCTGATTCAGGATGAAGTATCAGGTCGGAGCGCACCGCACCGCCGAAACCTGCAATGGCAGACCCGTCAATGGCGATGCCGTAGCTGAAGGCCCGCTCCAGCTCCCTTGGCATTATAACTATATTCTTCTGTCTTCCGTATACGTCACAGAAGGCCAGGCGTATCATCTTTACGTCGGCTTCCTTGGCGTACTGCATCACTTCCTGGGCGGAATAATCCATTGCGTCGTCCCCCTTAGATAAACAGGCTGATTAAAAGAAAAATCGTTCATCGGTAAAATGGGTACAGGACCCCCGATGAACGTCTGTGTCCATAAAGCGAATACTATCACAAGTTTTTTCCCTTGTCAATGGAAGTGCTTTTCAGGAAGAACTTTTGCTTTTGTACACAAATTACAAATGTAATAGGCCCATTTTTTCTATCATGACGAAAAAAATTTATTTTCCTCTTGACAATCCCGCCTATTGAGTGTATATTACGCCACATGAAAAGGCGCTGATGCCTTAGGGGGATACCTCTAACCATCAGCGTCTTTTCTTTTTTATTACTCCTCAGTGATAAAAAATGTTGTTGTGGCCTTATCTCCCAGCGTCCCTCGGGGCGCTGGGGAATATAGGTCAAAGTCGAATCAATCACTGAATAATGAAAGGAAGAAATACTATGGCAACAGTTACAGATTATTTTGGAAGCCTTGTCTTTGACGACAGGGTCATGAGCGCAACGCTTCCGGCAGATGTTTACCAGTCTCTCAGAAAGACCATTGACGAAGGAGCTCAGCTGAATCTGGATGTTGCTAATGCAGTGGCAGCAGCCATGAAAGACTGGGCCGTGGAGCACGGCGCCACCCACTTTACCCACTGGTTCCAGCCCATGACCGGCATTACCGCCGAGAAGCACGACAGCTTCATTTCCCCGGCTCCCAACGGCAGCGTCATCATGGATTTCTCCGGCAAGGAGCTCATTCGCGGCGAACCTGACGCCAGCTCCTTCCCCTCCGGCGGTCTCCGTGCCACCTTTGAGGCCAGAGGCTACACCGCCTGGGACCCCAGCTCCTACGCCTTTATTAAGGGCAAGACCCTGTGCATCCCCACCGCCTTCTGCTCCTACGGCGGCGAGGCGCTGGACAAAAAGACGCCCCTGCTGCGTTCCATGGACGCCATCAACCGGCAGGCCCTGCGTGTGCTC